>NZ_JAWOUB010000003.1:0-292938 GCF_033339195.1 Vibrio sp. 811 | reverse complement strand
CCTTAGCTCAGCTGGATAGAGTACCTGGCTACGAACCAGGCGGTCGGAGGTTCGAATCCTCCAGGACGCGCCACTTACTGAAACAGCCTCGCAATTGCGAGGCTTTTTTGTATCTAGACATCTGAAACATAGCGTAGGATCACTAGAGCCTATGTTCCTCTTTTTTAAAAGCGAATATGTGCGTATCTAAGCAATTTGCTATCAAGCTTCTGTCGCATCGTGTGAAATCATCCTGATTATCCCTCCTATACACTGACTTCCATTTTTCATTTCAATTACTCTCATGTGGTTACTTTGTTTTTTATTTGTTTATTAATTGTTAATTTTATTCATCTTTTTGTTTTTGTTGGTTTTTACTGCGTGAGTACCGATTTGATTTTGAAATCTAAATCGCAGTTTTTATTTATGTCCTCCTTTACTCTGTTCGTAAGGTGATAGCGATTTGAAGTGATTATTTTGTCATGAACTGTGATCTGGGTAGTGAATAAATAATCATTTATCAGGATTACTACAAACCTTCCTTAAACAAAATTGACAAAATTTAACCAATCGAGATAATCCATGGGTCGGGATTTGACACTATTAAAGTCCTGCACGTTGTCAGGATGACAAAGAAAGGAAGCAACATGACTAATATAGGAAGCCTGCTAGTAGATGCGGCCACCCTGATGCTAACGGGGATGGCGGTCGTATTTATTTTCCTCACTATTCTTGTTTATCTCGTTCGGTTAATGTCGAAATTGGTACCAGAAGAAGTACCAGAGCCGATCGCAGCACCAAAAACAAACACTAATATTCAATCAACCTCTTCAGCTGTTAGTCCACAAGTAGTGGCGGCGATCTCGGCTGCGATTCATAAACATCGCGCCTCATTCGCGAAGTAGCCGAACTAGGATTAAAAAGGAGTTTAAGAGCATGTCTAAACCACTAGCTATTACTGATGTGGTCCTTCGTGATGCCCATCAATCACTATTTGCTACGCGTATGCGTATTGAGGATATGCTGCCTATCGCAGCTGAGTTGGATAAGGTTGGTTACTGGTCTCTAGAGACTTGGGGTGGTGCAACATTTGATTCTTGTATTCGATTCTTAGGGGAAGACCCTTGGGAGCGTTTACGTGAACTAAAAAAAGCGATGCCTAATACACCAATGCAAATGCTACTGCGTGGTCAAAACCTTTTAGGATACCGCCATTATGCCGACGACGTAGTAGAGAAGTTTGTTGAACGCGCGCATGCTAACGGCATGGATGTATTCCGTATTTTTGATGCAATGAATGACGTGCGAAACTTCCAGAAAGCCGTTAAAGCAACGGTTGATGTTGGTGCGCATGCTCAAGGTACGTTGTCTTACACTACGAGCCCAGTGCATAACGCAGACACTTGGGTTGACTTGGCAAAACGCCTAGAGGATTTAGGTTGTCACTCGCTGTGTATTAAAGATATGTCTGGCTTACTTAAGCCTTATGAAGCGGAAGAGCTTATCACGCGTATCAAAGCGTCTTGTGATGTGCCATTGGCACTTCATTGTCATGCAACAACGGGACTGTCTACAGCAACAGCGGTAAAAGCAGTAGAAGCCGGTATTGATATTCTCGATACTGCGATTTCTTCAATGAGTTGTACTTACGGTCATACACCGACTGAAACGGTAGTCGCTATGCTAGAAGGCACCGAGCGAGATACCAATTTGAAACTCGAGCAACTGGAACCTATCGCCGCATATTTCCGTGAGGTACGTAAGAAGTATGCGAAGTGGGAAGGCCAGTTAAAAGGAGTCGATTCACGCATCCTGATTGCTCAAGTGCCTGGTGGTATGCTGACCAATATGGAAGGCCAGTTGAAAGAGCAGGGCGCTGCGGATCGCATTGATGAAGTATTAGAAGAGATCCCTCGTGTACGTGAAGATCTTGGTTTCATTCCATTGGTGACTCCAACTTCACAGATCGTCGGTACGCAAGCGGTGATTAACGTTCTTACTGGCGAGCGCTATAAGAGTATTACCAAGGAAACCGCAGGTCTATTGAAAGGTGAGTACGGTCAAGCGCCAGCCGAGTTAAATGCAGAACTGCAAGCGAAAGTGCTTGATGGTAAAGAGCCAATTACCTGTCGTCCTGCCGATTTACTTGAGCCTGAAATGGAGACGCTTACGGTTGATCTGATGGAGAAAGCGAAATCAGAAGGCATTAAGCTAGCAAGTGAGCGTGTTGATGACGTACTCACTTATGCACTTTTCCCTCAAGTTGGGCTTAAGTTCCTTAAGAATCGTGAAAACCCAGAAGCATTTGAGCCTGCACCAACGCTAGAAGCTGCGAAGCCTGCTGTACCTGTAGCTCAACCGGCAACTGGTGGTGTAGAAACTTATAGTGTACGTGTTGACGGGCAGGTGTATGAGGTGGAAGTTGGCCCTCAAGGTGAACTGACATCTGTTGCTCCTTCTAATGCACCGGCAAAATCGGCTACACCTAGCGCACCTTCTAATGCTTCAGCAGAAGCGGTACCTGCTCCTCTTGCAGGTAACATCTTCAAAGTGAATGTTCAGCCTGGTGCTGAGGTAGCTGAAGGCGATGTATTGCTCATCCTTGAAGCGATGAAAATGGAAACTGAAGTACGAGCGGCGCGTGGTGGTGTGGTTCAAGAGCTGAACGTTAAAGAAGGCGATGCTGTCACAGTAGGTGCGCCTCTGTTGAGCCTGGCGTAAGGGAGTATCATGGACGGATTGTTAACCCTTTGGGCAGAAACAGGGATCGCTAACTTCGAGTTCGGCCAAATCTGTATGATGCTGGTTGGTTGTACTTTGCTGTTTTTGGCAATTAAAAAAGGATTTGAACCTTTACTGTTATTGCCGATTGGTTTCGGTGCTATTTTGGCGAATATTCCAAATGCTGGCTTTACTGAGCCTGGTGGCTTGCTCTACTACGTTTACTACATTGGGATTGAATCGGGTGTGTTCCCGCTATTGATCTTCATGGGTGTGGGCGCGATGACCGACTTTGGTGCTTTGATCGCAAACCCAAAAACGTTGTGGTTAGGTGCGGCTGCGCAGTTTGGTATTTTTGCAACACTGTTTGGCGCTATTTTGCTCAACTATGTACCTGGCATGGAGTTCTCCATGGCAGATGCTTCGTCTATCGCGATCATCGGTGGTGCTGATGGGCCGACAGCGATTTTCTTAGCGAGTAAGCTCTCTCCAGATCTGCTAGGTGCGATTGCAGTCGCGGCATACAGCTATATGGCATTGGTGCCGATCATCCAGCCACCAATCATGAAAGCACTGACAACCAAGGAAGAACGTCAAATTAAGATGGCTCAGCTTCGTCATGTTGGTAAATGGGAGAAAGTCATCTTCCCGCTTGCCGTATTACTGATGACGATTCTGTTCTTACCTTCAGCTACGCCATTGGTTGGTATGTTCTGTTTGGGTAACTTGATGCGTGAAGCTGGTGTGGTCGATCGTTTATCGAAAACTGCTCAAAATGAATTGATCAACATAGTGACTATCTTTTTAGGTCTTGGTGTTGGTTCTAAGCTGCAAGCTGAGCAGTTCTTGAACCTAGAAACGTTAGGTATCTTGGGGTTAGGTGCAGTTGCATTTAGTATCGGTACTGGTGCGGGCGTTCTGATGGCGAAACTGCTTAACAAGTTCTCGAAAGAAGACATCAACCCACTTATTGGTGCGGCTGGCGTTTCTGCGGTACCAATGGCCGCGCGAGTCGTAAACAAAGTTGGTTTACAAGCTAACCCGCAAAACTTTTTGTTAATGCATGCGATGGGACCAAACGTTGCTGGTGTGCTGGGTTCAGCCGTTGCGGCTGGTATATTGTTAGCACTTGTTGGTTAGACATTATTGAAAATGGAATGATCAACCAATTTACAAAATCACGATTAACTTAGGTTAACAAAATGGTTTATAGTCAAAGGGATGCTTTCGCATCCCTTTTTGTTTTCTTGCAGGGAATGGTTTATGGAACACAAACAGATCGTTATCACTGAGTTTGGTGATGCCAACGTACTCGCGATTCAACATGCTTCTACACCATCACCACAGCCTGGTGAAGTCTTAGTAAAAGTCGCTTTTTCAGGCGTAAATCCTATTGATGTCAAAACTCGAGCTGGGCTCGGTTGGGCGGCAGCGCAGAATAAGGATAATTTACCTTGGGTGCCAGGTTACGACATCTCAGGAAAAGTGATGTCTTGTGGAGAGGGGGTATCACGTTTTAATGAAGGTGATGAGGTGGCTGGATTTATTGGTTTCCCAGTTCGAGGCGGTGGTTACAGTCAATACATATGTGTTCCAGAAACTGAGTTAAGTCATGTTCCTAGCTCTGTCACTTTGGAGGCAGCTGCTGCATTACCGTTGGCGGGACAAACTGCGGCACAAGCTCTCAGTAAGGCTAATGTGAATGAAAACGATCGCGTACTTATCCTCGCTGGTGCCGGTGGTGTTGGACACCTCGCGGTACAAATTGCGATCGCGACGAAAGCGGAAGTCTTTACAACCTGCAGTGAACGAAATTTAGATTACCTTGCGACGCTCGGTGCTCATGCAGTGAACTATCAATTTGCACCAGTGTCAGAACGTGTTGAAGATGTTGATGTTTTGATTGATTTAGTAGGCGGAGATGCTGCGTTAGATGCGCTTAAATGCCTGAAAGACAATGCGAGAGTCATCACCGTTCCAACCATAACTGCTGAGCTGATTTGTGAAAAGGCCAAACTCCTAGGCTTTGAGGCTAGTGGCATGTTGGTTGAACCAGACCCTGCGCAGTTAGATACCTTGTTGTACATGGTGGGCGTTGGCTTACTGAAGACTGAAATTCAACAGGTTTATCCTATGAGTGATGTCATTGGTGCTCACCAGCAGGTCGAATCAGGAAGAACCAGAGGCAAGGTGTTGCTTGATATGACATGCTAGAAGCATTTAACACGAGTTTTGAAAGTTTAGCGCTTTGGTTTTCAGATTCAGCATTATGGGTGCTTTTCATGACCGGTTTTCTCAGTGCCACGTTGTTGCCTGGTGGTTCTGAGGCGGGCTTAGTTGCCACTCTCTCATTAAATCAATACTCCGTTTCTTCAATTGTTATGGTCGCTACTATCGGTAATACGCTTGGTGGCTTAACAAATTATTGGCTTGGCTTGTGGATTCCCAACAAAGCACAAGAGGAAAAGCACGGTCATACCGCATTAAAGTGGCTCTCTAAGTATGGCTATTGGGGGTTGTTTTTTAGCTGGTTACCTGTAATAGGAGACCCGCTGTGTTTAGCCGCAGGGTGGCTAAGAATGAAGTTTCTGCCTTGCGTGATTTTAACATTTTTAGGAAAGGCTGCTAGGTATAGCTTACTTGCGGCCATCTATCTCGGATTATTTTAAGGAAAGTACATGAAGATGTTTTGGGTTGGCG
This sequence comes from Vibrio sp. 811, assembly GCF_033339195.1. Classification (NCBI taxonomy): domain Bacteria; kingdom Pseudomonadati; phylum Pseudomonadota; class Gammaproteobacteria; order Vibrionales; family Vibrionaceae; genus Vibrio; species Vibrio sp. 811. Next base: position 287,538 of record NZ_JAWOUB010000003.1, on the reverse strand, counting down.
CGTGTTCACTGTTGGTGATCACGGGCTGTGCATCAAATACGCCAGTTTCATCACTGCCGAAAGGGGTAACTTTCGTTGAGTCATCGAAAGCTGAAGAAGGCAAAGTTAAGATTCCATACCAAAAGTATAAACTCGATAATGGTTTAACGGTGATCTTAGCTCCTGAAGATTCTGACCCATTGGTCCATGTGGATGTGACTTACCATGTTGGTTCAGCTCGTGAAGAAGTGGGTAAGTCTGGTTTTGCGCATTTCTTTGAGCACATGATGTTCCAAGGTTCAGAGAACGTTGGTGACCAAGAGCACTTCAGAATCATCACAGAGGCTGGCGGCACGTTAAATGGTACAACAAACCGCGATCGTACTAACTACTTTGAAACTGTCCCTGCTAACCAGCTCGAGAAAATGCTGTGGTTAGAGTCTGACCGTATGGGCTTTTTGTTGGATGCGGTTTCTCAACGCAAATTTGAAATTCAGCGTTCTACTGTAAAAAATGAGCGAGCTCAGCGTTACGATAATCGTCCTTATGGCTTAATTTGGGAGCGCATGTCCGAAGCGCTATATCCTGAAGGTCATCCGTATTCGTGGCAAACCATTGGTTATGTTGAAGATCTTGATCGTGTTGATGTGAACGACCTCAAAGCGTTTTTCTTGCGTTGGTATGGCCCAAACAATGCGACTATCACGATCGGTGGTGATTTAGACGTTGAACAAACTCTAGAGTGGGTAAATAAGTACTTCGGTTCGATTCCTCGTGGTCCTGAGGTTGAAAATGCGCCGAAACAACCTGCAAAACTGCAAGAAGACAAATACATCACGCTAGAAGATCGTATTCAACAACCTATGGTGATGATCGCGTGGCCAACAACCTACAACGGCGAAGAAAGCCAAGCGTCTCTCGATACATTATCGGAAGTATTGGGTGGCGGTACCAACAGCGTGCTCTATCAAGACCTAGTGAAGACTCAAAAAGCGGTCGATGCTGGTTCATTCCATGACTGTGCTGAACTGGCGTGTAACTTTTACGTTTACGCAATGGGTGATTCTGGAGACAAAGGCGACCTATCAAAACTGTACGACGAGCTTTTACAATCACTAAATCAGTTTGCGGAAAAAGGCGTGACAGAGGATCGCCTTGAGCAGTTGAAGGGTAAAGCGGAAGCGGATGCTATTTTTGCGCTAGAAAGCGTTAAAGGTAAAGTGACTCAGTTGGCTTCCAACGAGACATTTTTCGGCGATCCTGATCGTCTTGAGCAACAGCTTGAGCAAATCCGTGCAGTTACGCCGACTTCGGTAGAAAAAGCGTATACGGACTTTATCCAAGGTAAGAACAAAGTGACCCTAAGCGTGGTCCCAAAAGGAAAAACAGACCTTGTCGTAAAACCTGCGACCTTTGTGACGCCAAAGCGTACGCTGCCAGAATATGAAAAAATTTCCGATGACCAATTGGCGTATCGTCGTGCGACCGATGACTTCGATCGCTCAGTGCAACCGCCAGTAGGAGAACCAGTGAAAGCGACGATGCCAGAGCTGTACGAGTTACATTTCAAGAATGGCTCAGAGCTGCTTGGTGCAGTTAGCGATGAAACGCCGACGGTGATGATGCAATTTAGTCTGCCTGCAGGGACACGTTTTGTTGAAAAGGGTAAAGAAGGTCTTGCCCAATTGACCGCTGCGATGTTGCAAGAAGGTACAACGAAACGCAGTGTCGAAGAGATTCAAGCTGAGCTTGATAAACTGGGTAGTGTTATCTCTGTTAATGCCACAGGTTATACAACAAACATCAGTGTTTCTGCTCTAGAAAAGAACTTAGAGCCGACGTTAAAAATTGTCGAAGAGATGTTGCTGTCTCCTGCATTTAATCAAGATGATTTCGAGCGTGTAAAAATGCAAGCGCTAGAAGGCCTGGTATATGAGCACCAAAATCCAAGTTGGATGGCGTCACAAGCGAGTCGTCAGGTGCTCTATGGGGATTCGGTTTTTGCTCGACCAAAAGACGGCACGCAAGCAGGTGTCAGTGCATTAACGTTGGATGATGTCCGTGAATTCTACTCGAAGCATTACACGCCACAAAGTGCGCAAATCGTCGTTGTTGGTGACATCAATAAACAGGAAATTGAGCAGCAACTGACGTTCTGGAAAAACTGGCAAGATGAAGCTGCGCCATTGTATGCACCGCAAAGCATTGCTGCATTAGGTGGGCAAAAGATCCATCTTGTTGATAAACCAGGAGCGCCGCAAAGTGTGGTCATGATGGTTCGTCAAGGTATGCCTTACGACGCAACGGGCGATTTTTACCTAAGCCAACTGGCAAACTTCAACTTAGCTGGGAACTTCAATAGCCGCATTAACCAAAATCTACGTGAAGACAAGGGTTACACATACGGTGCTTACGGCTACTTCTCTGGTAATCCAGAAACAGGCTCGGTGGTTTTCACCGCGCAAGTACGAGCGGATGCAACGGTTGCTTCGATCATTGAGATGGAAAATGAGCTAAATGAATACTCGCAGTCAGGTATTACTGATGAAGAGATGAAATTTATGCGTCAAGCGGTCGGTCAAAAAGATGCACTGAAATATGAAACGCCAACACAAAAAGCGGAGCTCATCAGTGATATTCTTAAGTACAACCTCGATCATGATTACTTGCAGCAAAGAAACGCTATCGTAGAAAAAGTCGATAAGCAGACGTTGAATGCGCTGGCTCAGAAATGGTTTGATCCAAATGACTATCAAATTATCGTCGTTGGTGATGCTAAATCGTTGCGTCCTCAATTAGAAAAGTTGGGGAAAGACGTAGAAGAGCTTGAAATCATTCGATAGAGTACACATTTAATAGCGGAGAAACGTTTCTCCGCTATTCATCTAGATAAGCAACTTTTCGTGGGTTATTTATCTAGATGCATTAACTATCAATAACTTAGCTTACACTTGTGTTATGTGACAAGTGTCCTGCTCCCAATATAAGCGAACCTCATTTTGACTGATTTTGCTGCGCGACTAAAAAAAGTTGCATCAAACCCCGAAGTATTTAAGCAGTTTGGACGCGGTGTTGAGCGAGAAACTTTGCGCTATCGTCAGGATGGACATCTAGCTACAACTCCTCATCCTGAAGGGTTAGGCTCTGCGTTCACAAATCAATGGATCACAACGGATTTTTCGGAATCATTGTTAGAGTTCATTACGCCTGTGTCACATGAAATTCCAGAACTGATGGCACAGCTGAAAGATATCCATCATTTCACTCAAACCAAAATGGGTGAAGAGAAAATGTGGCCACTATCAATGCCTTGCTACGTAGGCTCAGAGGATGATATTCAGTTAGCCCAGTATGGCTCTTCGAATGCAGCGAAAATGAAAACGCTGTACCGAGAAGGCCTAAAGCGTCGCTATGGCAGCCTGATGCAAATTATTTCAGGTGTCCATTTTAACTTCTCGTTTCCTGAAACATTTTGGGATGCGCTCTATGGCGAGCAAGATGAACAAGCCCGCCAAGATGCTAAGTCTGATGCGTACTTTGCGTTGATCCGTAATTACTACCGCTTTGGCTGGATGATTCCCTACTTCTTTGGTGCATCACCAGCGTTATGTGGCTCTTTTATTCAAGGTCGTGAAACCGATCTGCCATTCGAGAAGATTGGCGGGACATTATATTTGCCGAAGTCGACGTCTTTGCGTTTGAGCGATCTTGGCTATACCAATAGTGCTCAAAGTGTGCTGAAAATTGGTTTTAACAGCATTGACCAATACCTCGATGGTTTGAGTGATGCGATTCGCCACCCATCAGAAGAGTTTGCGAAAATTGGGGTAAAAGTGGATGGTGAATACCGCCAGCTTAATTCCAATATCTTACAAATTGAGAATGAACTGTACGCTCCGATTCGTCCAAAACGTGTATCGAAAAGTGGTGAGAAGCCTTCAGATGCGTTACGACGCGGTGGTGTCGAATACATTGAAGTTCGTTCTCTAGATGTTAACCCATTCAGCGCAGTGGGCTTAAATGAAGAGCAAGTACGATTCTTGGATCTCTTCCTTACCTGGGCGGCCTTGTCAGACTCAGACCCTATGGATAACTGTGAATTAGAGTGTTGGCGCGATAACTGGAATAAAGTCATTGTTTCAGGCCGTGAAAAAGGTCTAATGCTGCAAATTGGTTGCCAAGGTGAGCGTCTATCTCTACAAGATTGGGCACACCGAGTTTTCGTCGAGTTACGTCAAATAGCACAGCAAATGGATATGACCGCTGGTGGCAGTGCATACCAAGATGTGTGTAATCAACTCGAGACATGGATTGATAACCCAGAACTAACGATCTCTGGTCAACTATTAGAGCTAACGAAAGAGCTGGGTGGGCTAGGTAAAGTTGGTTGTACTCTTGGTATGAAGTACCGTGATGAAAACCTAGCTCACGGTTATCAGTACTACTCACAAGATACGATGGAAACGGAAGTAGCGTCGTCCGTGGAAAAACAAAAGCAAGCAGAGCAGAGTGACACGCTTTCTTTTAATGATTTTTTGGAAGATTACTTTGCTTACCTGAAGCAGTAATGACTAACTAAGGATTGGTGCGGTTGAACATTAAGTCGTCAGTAGTAGCGGTACTTGGAAGCGTGTTACTTGCAGGTTGTGCTACGGCACCGCCAAAGCAGCAGAATAACTTATGCGAGATATTCCGAGAGAAATCCGGTTGGTACGATGATGCCAAAGATATGGAAGATGAATGGGGGACCCCTATTCATGTCGCTATGGCCATCATTAAACAAGAAAGCAGCTTTCGGCACGATGCAAAACCACCTAAAGATTATTTGCTAGGGTTTATTCCTTGGGGACGAGTCAGCAGTGCGTATGGTTACGCTCAAGCTCAAGACCCTGCTTGGGAAGACTTCCAAGATGCCACAGGTCAGGGTGGCTCTCGTACCAACTTCGATGATTCTATGATGTTTGTCGGTTGGTATACTCATGAAACACGGCGTCAGCTAGGGATTTCATTATGGGATCCCTATAACCAGTATCTGGCTTATCATGAAGGGCGAGGTGGGTATAAGCGAGGTACTTATAATCGAAAGCCTAGTTTAATCAAAGTCGCTCGACGTGTTGAACAAACAGCGAAAACTTATGGCTGGCAGCTGAAGCAATGTCGTCAGGAATTAGAAGACAACAGCAGCTGGTTCTTTTAGCCCACAGTCAGTTCATGTGCTGTAGGGATGAATGACATTTATCCATTACCGAAAGGTACTGGAGTTACAATCAGGAGAGATGTAATGCCTTTACTCGATAGTTTTACCGTGGACCACACTCGTATGAATGCACCCGCTGTACGAGTGGCGAAAACCATGCAGACCCCAAAAGGGGATACGATTACTGTTTTCGACTTACGCTTTACTGCGCCAAACAAAGACATTCTTTCTGAAAAAGGTATTCACACCCTAGAGCACCTTTATGCAGGCTTTATGCGTAATCACCTAAACGATGATTCTGTTGAGATCATCGATATTTCGCCTATGGGTTGCCGCACAGGTTTTTACATGAGCCTGATTGGCACACCATCAGAGCAGCAAGTCGCAGATGCTTGGATTGCAGCAATGGAAGATGTGCTGAAGGTAGAAAGTCAGAATAAGATCCCTGAACTTAACGAATACCAATGCGGCACGGCAGCAATGCACTCTTTAAAAGAAGCACAACAGATCGCAAAGAACATTTTGGATGCTGGTGTTTCGGTGAACAAAAATGATGAACTTGCTTTGCCTGAGTCGATGTTAAAAGAGTTGCGCATCGACTAGGTGCTCATTAAGAAGCATATTGCCCCAATAAGTAAAAAAGCCTGACATGAGTCAGGCTTTTCTTTTGGTTATTTGGATGTCGATTTTTTCTTCTTCGGATAAACACGAACGAGCTTGATTCGGTTCTCTTCAATCTCAACAAGTTCCATTGGGTGACCCGCTACTCTCACGCTTAAATGGCTCTCTGGAATATCTTCCAGGTGCTCCAAAATAAGACCGTTTAACGTTCTTGGGCCATCCGTTGGTAAATCCCATTTCAGGCCTTTGTTAATATCTCGAATATTGGTGCTGCCTTCAATAAGAAAGCTTCCGTCACCTTGAGGACTGATTTCATCAGAGAGGCTTGGAGAAATTGACGTCGTGAACTCACCAATGATCTCTTCCAGAATATCTTCAAGAGTGATTAGACCGATGATATCACCGTACTCATCCACGATCAGACCGATACGTTGCTTGTTGCGTTGGAATTTCAACATTTGCACGTTCAGTGGTGTGCCTTCTGGGATGTAATAGACCTCATCAGCAGCACGTAATAGCGTTTCTTTGTTGAATTCGTTCTTTTCCAACATCAGACGATAAGCTTCACGCAAGCGCAGCATGCCAACCACTTCATCAATTTGGTCACGATAGAAAACTATGCGTCCATGTGGTGAGTGTGTTAGCTGGCGAACAATGGATTTCCAGTCGTCGTTAATATCAATACCGGTAATTTCATTGCGTGGGACCATAATGTCGTTCACGGTGACGTGCTCAAGATCTAAAATAGACACTAGCATGTCTTGGTGTCGGCGAGGGATCAAACCGCCAGCTTCATTTACCACCGTACGCAGCTCATCGGAGCTAAGATGATCTTCTGCTGAGTGATCCGCTCTTACACCAAGTAAGCGGATAAAGCCATTCGTAATAAAGTTAACAAGCATCACTAAAGGCGACAGTAACTTCATCAGTATGGTCAATAATATACTGCTCGCGTAGGACACACGTTCAGGGTAAAGCGCTGCAATTGTTTTAGGGGTAACCTCGGCAAAAACCAATACAACCATAGTTAGTGCACCGGTTGCGATAGCGACACCTAAATCACCATACAAACGCATACCAATAATGGTCGCGATCGCGGACGCGAGAATATTAACGAGGTTGTTGCCGATAAGAATAAGACCAATCAAACGATCTGGACGGTCTAATAGTCTTTCGACTCGCTTAGCACCCTTATGCCCGTTTTTGGCTAAGTGTTTTAAGCGATAACGATTCAGAGACATCATCCCTGTTTCTGAACCGGAAAAGTAACCTGATATGACGATAAGACACGCGAGTAGCGCAAACAAGATACCCGTAGAGATGTCGTCCAAAACGTTGCTGTTCCTTGTAAGTATTGGGTTATATAACGGTTGAGTAAGTCCGTTAAGTCAAAGAGTTAAGGCGTACTGTATTTTATCTAGCCTAAAATATAAAGGATAGGAGCCCTAGAGCTCCTTAATTCAAGATGACTTCTTTTACAAAGCGACTGCCAAAATATGCCAGAGTTAACAGTGTTGCTCCTGCAACAGCGAACCATGTGACTTTTCTACCACGCCAGCCTTTTTGATAGTGACCCCAAAGCAGTATTGAGTACACCACCCAAGCGATGAAAGAAAGAATGCCCTTATGTGCCTTACCTTGGGCAAACATATCCTGCACAAAGACAAAGCCAGTAATGAGCGTGGCAGTTAACAATAAGTTACCGATCAAAATAATTTTGAAGAGTTGACGCTCCACCATTAATAGAGGCGGCAGGTTTGGGTTAATCGCCAAAGATTTTTTTGCTTTCAGTTTGTGATCTAGCCAAGCCAACTGAAGCGCATATAGTGCCCCGATAGTTAAAGTCGCGTATGAGAAGAGCGCAAATGAAATATGAATGAGTAGCTTAGGGTCATTCTCTAGGTGCTTTATAAACGTGCTTGGCAAAAATGTGGCAGCAGATAAATTGATGGCAGCAAAGCTATAAACGACAGGCAATAAAAACCACAGTCGGTTTTTCAACATAGCAAGGCTCATGACCAGAGAAATAATAAAACTGATCAAAGAAGCCACGTTGAGAATACTCAGGTTTTGACCTGAACCATCAAAGATCAGATCACTCAAAATCCACGCATGAAAAACAAGCGCACAGGCAGCACTAGCAAACACTGTTTTTGCTTTGATTCCTGACTGTTGTGAGAGTCCGGGTATGATGGTCGCAATCGCCAAGACATAAAGTATGGCGGCCGCGATGGCTATTAAGCTATCCATGAATCCTAAATATTATTGTGCACGATGGAGAAATTATACCTTGCATTACACTTTGGGGCTACGTTATATCCGACATCAATCGTGAGAGATGAGATATTGAAATTAATAAGTTACCGCACCATATATAAATAGAGACAAGAATAGGACAGCGGTACGGGTATGACTCAGACCTTGGCTAATGTATACTCACACTAATTAATCGCCATTTTAGCGAAGAGACAAAGATGTTTGAGAATTTAACGGATCGATTATCCAAAACGCTGAAAAATATCAGTGGTAAAGGTCGTCTGACCGAAGACAACATTAAAGAAACCCTACGTGAAGTCCGAATGGCTCTACTTGAAGCTGACGTTGCGCTTCCGGTCGTTCGTGAATTTGTGAACCGCGTTAAAGAAAAAGCGGTGGGCGTAGAAGTTTCTAAATCTCTGACTCCAGGTCAGGAATTTATCAAGATCGTTCAAACAGAACTTGAAGCCGTAATGGGTGAGTCGAATGAGGCGCTAAACCTTGCTGCTCAACCACCTGCTGTGCTTCTTATGGCTGGTCTACAAGGTGCGGGTAAAACCACATCGGTAGGTAAGTTATCTAAGCTTCTAAAAGAACGTGACAAGAAGAAAGTCTTGGTTGTGTCTGCCGACGTTTACCGTCCTGCGGCAATCAAGCAGCTTGAAACACTGGCATCAGACATCGGTGTTGACTTCTTCCCATCATCACCAGACCAAAAGCCTATTGATATCGCCAATGCAGCGATTGACCATGCGAAGAAAAAATTCTACGACGTATTGATTGTCGATACCGCAGGTCGTTTGGCAATTGATGAAGAGATGATGGGGGAGATCAAAGATCTTCACGCAGCTATCAACCCAGTAGAAACGCTATTTGTTGTTGACGCCATGACGGGTCAAGACGCAGCAAATACAGCAAAAGCCTTTGGCGATGCGCTACCTCTTACCGGTGTAGTTCTAACTAAGGTTGATGGTGATGCTCGTGGTGGTGCGGCACTTTCAGTACGCCATGTCACGGGCAAACCAATCAAATTCTTGGGTGTCGGTGAAAAAACTGACGCGCTAGAACCGTTCCACCCAGATCGTGTTGCTTCACGTATTCTTGGCATGGGTGACGTTCTGTCTTTGATTGAAGACCTACAACGCAACGTTGACCAAGAAAAGGCAGAAAAGTTAGCGAAGAAGTTCAAAGAGAAGAAAGGTTTCGACCTTGAAGATTTCCGTGAACAGCTAGGCCAGATGCAAAACATGGGCGGCATGATGGGGATGATGGATAAGCTTCCAGGAATGTCCCAGCTACCAGACAATGTGAAAGACAAAGTCGATGACAAGATGTTCAAACAGATGGAAGCGATCATCAGCTCCATGACAATGAAAGAACGTCAACGCCCAGAAATTATCAAGGGCTCGCGCAAGAAGCGTATCGCGGCTGGTTCTGGTGTGCAGGTTCAAGATGTAAACCGCTTACTAAAACAGTTCACCCAAATGCAGAAAATGATGAAAAAGATGCAAAAAGGTGGCATGAAAGGCATGATGCGCAACATGCAAGGCATGATGGGCGGCATGGGTGGCGGCGGTGGCTTCAACCCATTTGGTCGTTAATTAATCGATCACGCATAGATTCAGGGTGTTAGGTTCGTCACAAACTTTAAATTCAATTTATGTTGGTGAAAAAGTAACTAAACTCCTTGCATTGCTCCGGGAGAAGAGTAAAATTCCGGAGCTTTATTTTGGCACGAGACCCCAAACTGTTTAATTTCTTGAATGGTTTTTGGGGTTAATTTTATTTTTGAGAAAGCAAAGAGGACGACATGGTAACCATTCGTTTGGCACGTCACGGCGCTAAAAAGCGTCCATTTTATCAAATCGTAGTAGCGGACAGCCGCAACGCTGCAACTGGCCGTTTCATCGAGAAAGTTGGTTTCTTCAACCCAACTGCTAAAGGTCAAGAAGAAGGTCTACGTCTAGACCTAGACCGCGTTAACCACTGGGTTGGTCAAGGCGCGTCAGTATCTGACCGTGTTGCTAAGCTAGTTAAAGACGCTCAAAAAGCGGCTTAATTTTTTACTTGAAAAGTAGAAACTAGTTTATGTCGATGAAAGGTAAAGAAACAATGAGCAACGAAAAGATTGTTGTAGGCAAGTTTGGTGCTACTTACGGCATTCGTGGTTGGCTTAAGGTTTTTTCCTACACAGACAATGCTGAAAGCATTTTCGATTACAGCCCTTGGTACATTAACCAAAAGGGCAAGTGGGTTGAGTACAAAGTAGAAAGCTGGAAGCGCCATAACAAAGGTATGGTGGCTAAGCTGGAAGGCATGGATGTTCGTGAAGACGCGCATCTAATGACGAACTTTGAAATTGCTATTGACCCTGCGGTACTTCCTGAATTGTCAGAAGATGAGTTCTACTGGCGCGAATTGTTTGGGATGCAAGTTGTAACCACTAAAGGTTACGATCTAGGTGTTGTTACTGACATGCTAGAAACTGGCTCAAACGATGTTCTGGTTGTTAAAGCAAATCTTAAAGATGCTTTCGGGCAGAAGGAACGATTAATCCCGTTCCTTGAAGAGCAAGTGATCATTAATGTTGATCGCGAAGCTCAACGGATCGAAGTTGACTGGGATCCTGGATTCTAATCTCCAAAATTACAGAGCGAGATAAACATGTGGGTTGGCGTTATTAGCCTTTTTCCAGAAATGTTCCGTTCTGTTACTGATTTTGGAGTAACAGGTCAAGCGGTTAAAAAAGGTCTTTTGTCGATTGAAACTTGGAATCCTAGAGATTTCACTCACGACAAACATCGCACAGTCGATGACCGACCTTACGGTGGTGGCCCTGGTATGTTAATGATGGTTCAGCCTTTGCGCGATGCCATTCATACCGCGAAAGCAGCCTCACCGGGCAAGACGAAAGTCATCTACCTTTCTCCTCAAGGTCGCAAGCTCGACCAGAAAGGAGTGGAAGAACTGGCAACGAATGAGAACTTGCTTCTGATTTGTGGTCGTTATGAAGGGGTAGATGAGCGCATCATTCAATCTGAAGTCGACGAAGAATGGTCGATTGGTGATTTTGTGATGACGGGTGGTGAGATACCAGCCATGACGTTAATCGACGCTGTCTCTCGGTTTGTTCCGGGTGTACTAGGGGATTTCGCGTCAGCAGAAGAAGACTCTTTTGCAAATGGCTTGTTAGATTGCCCTCACTATACGCGTCCAGAAGTATTGGATGACAAAGAGGTACCAGCGGTACTGATGTCAGGCAATCACAAGGATATTCGTCAATGGCGACTCAAGCAGTCGTTGGGCCGTACTTGGCTAAGAAGACCAGAGCTCCTGGAAAACCTAGCTCTGACTGACGAACAGGAACAATTACTTGCTGAGTTTGTTAATGAGCATAAAGCCATTAAAGAACATAACGCAAAGTAACCTAATTTATTTAGTATCAGTTTATTCTAGGAATTTAAAAAATGAGTAACATCATCAAAGCTCTTGAAGAAGAGCAAATGAAATCAGACCTACCTAAATTTGCACCAGGTGACACTGTTGTAGTTCAAGTTAAGGTAAAAGAAGGTGACCGTGAGCGTCTACAGGCTTTCGAAGGCGTTGTAATCGCAATCCGTAACCGTGGTCTACACTCTGCTTTCACTGTACGTAAGATCTCTAACGGTGAAGGTGTTGAGCGTACGTTCCAAACACACTCTCCAATCGTTGATAGCATCGAAGTTAAACGCCGTGGTGCAGTACGTCGTGCCAAGTTGTACTACCTACGTGAGCGTTCTGGTAAGTCTGCTCGTATCAAAGAGAAACTTGCTAAGAAGTAATGCTATAACTAGCGTTCTCATCTTAAACGGAGTCCTTTTAGGGCTCCGTTTTTTTATTTGTGTAATTAGCTTGCTCGTTTCTTTTCACCCGACCTGAACTGTCGATGCTCATGCACTGATGTACACTCCACGCCTCTGCCTTGCTGTGAATAGATTCCTGATGTCGCTATGGCTCCTCGGAATGACGGAAAATGATGGTCAAAGATTATAGAGTACCGTGGTTAAAATTCGTCATTTTGAAGGCGACGAGGAGCGTGATTCTGAATCTACTAGTCGAGAATGCAATTGTTTAAGTTGTTAGCTTCATCTTTGCTGTTAGTAGATTCTTAATGTCGCTATAGCTCCTCTGAATGACGGGAAATGATGGCCAAAGATTACAGGGTACCGCGGTTAAAATTCGTCATTTTGAATAGCGACGGAGGAGCGTGATTCAGAATCTACTAGTCGAGCATGCAAGTGTTTACGTTGTTAGCTTCATCCTTGCTATGAGTAGATTCCTGATGCCGCTATGGCTCCTCGGAATGACAGGAAATGATGGTCAAAGATTACAGAGTACCGTGGTTAAAATTCGTCATTCTGGACAGCGACGAAGGAGCGTGATTCAGAATCTACTAGTCGAGCATGCAATTGTTTACGTTGTTAGCTTCATCCTTGCTATGCGTAGATTCCTGATGCCGCTATGGCTCCTCGGAATGACAGGAAATGATGGTCAAAGATTATAGAGTACCGTGGTTAAAATTCGTCATTCTGGACAGCGACGAAGGAGCGTGATTCAGATTCCCCAAGAAGGAACCTAGGATCTTCCTTTACCCTAGGTCTCAATTTAGTACTGATCTTCAGACCAGCCATCACTATCGGACATATCGGGTGCGCCTGGGATGGTGTTTTCTTCATCTGCCCATTCACCAAAATCAATCATTTGGCATTGTTTACTGCAGAAAGGGCGATGAGGACTTTGTTCTCCCCATTCTACGTCGGCGCCACATTGTGGACATTGAACGATGGTAACTTTAGACATAGTTGAGCGTCCCATTACTAATTGGTGTTAAAGGGTAGTATACCTAAACGAATTAAAGATGGCTTATTCAACGCGCTATTGCTGCTACGAAATTTTATCAAATATAAGCGCAATAAAGCGTTGAATTTTAGATTATGGAGGCGAGGCGTAGTGTCGTCTTAGCTGCACACAGCAAGTTCAAATTCAATATCTTGTGTGCACGCTTGACCGTTTTCAAACGACATGAACTTGATCGCAAAGCGGTTTTTATGGCCTGAAATCATAGGATACACGCCATATTCCATTGGGATGTGAAGTCTTAGAATGTTGGCTTCATCAGCGTCACTTTGGAAGAAACCTGCACGACCGATTTGAGCTTTGAAATGTCCGGTCTCTCTAGTGAGCTTTAACCATAACGAAAGCGCATCAGATAAGGGCTTTAAGCTTGCTTGCCACTGCTGCGCATCATGCTTTTTACGTTCAATGGGTAGGTGAAGCCAGTAATGTAACGCTGGCAAATCAAAACAGCATGAACCACCCGGTAGATTAAAGCGTTGGCGGATAGAGCTTAAGAAGCGATCTTCTTTTAATGCTTGGCCAAAACGTTCAGCACCCATTAGTTGGCTATGAACGACATCTATCTCTTGTAGCAAGGTATTTAATGCGTCTTGATCGACACCATCAATATTTAGCCAATGGCGGTACGACAGCCGTTGCTTCTCAAGATCTTTAGCCAGTTCACTTTTCAGTTGGATTTGTTCGAAGATCTCAACCATATCGAATAACGCACGGAAAAACAGTTGATACTGATGATTTTCGCTAAACCCAGAGGCCAAGTGAGCCTGACGCAGCAGAGACTCCACTCTTAGATAAATACGAGTTTTCTCATTTAACGGATGTTCAAATTTGTGCGTGGTCATCGACATAAGCCTTTGTGAGTTTCGTTCCTATTTTCGCAGATTTTTCTTACACATGGCTAGGTACTTTTCGTGCAAATCTGTGATTTGAAGCAAAAGATCAGGGTCACTTGGATTATTCTTAACCACATCGTCTGCAAGCGCGAGCCTTTGCTCTCTTGATGCTTGAGAGGCAAGGATGGCGCGAACTTGATCTTCACTCACATTGTCTCGTTTCATCGTGCGAGATATCTGTGTATTCGGTTCTACATCGACGACAAGAACGCGATCACACAAACTATCTAGCCTGTTTTCTACGAGCAACGGCACCACAAGTAACGCATACTCTGAAGTGACTTGCTGCAAATCTTCGATCATTTTTTCACGAATTATCGGGTGCAACAGTGCGTTGAGCCATGCTTTTTCATCTGAATTCGAAAAGATTTTTTCTCTCAGCTTTGCGCGATCTAAAGTTTGGTCTTCACGAACGATATCGTGACCAAAGTGTTCAATAATCGCGTTTAGGCCGGGAGTACCTGGCTCGACAACTTCTCTTGCTACAATGTCGGCATCGACGATATCGATTTTAAATTGTTGTTTGAACAGATTCGCGACGGTTGTTTTTCCACTAGCGATACCACCTGTTAAACCAATAACCAAAGCCATTTACACTCCTAGAACTGAAGTAAAGTACCAGTTTAAAATCTGGTCGCCCCAAATTAAGCTTATCCAACCAGCAATTGCTAAGTAAGGACCGAAAGGGAAAGCTTTTTCAATTCCCTGCTTTTGCAAGCGTAGTTGAATGATGCCAAATACGATGCCAACCACAGAAGAAAGTAGAATGATCATCGGCAGTGACTGCCAACCTAGCCAAGCTCCTAGTGCCGCCAGTAGTTTAAAATCACCATACCCCATTCCTTCTTTACCAGTAAGTAGCTTAAAGCCCCAGTAAACGGACCAGAGACATAGGTAACCAGCAATAGCACCAATGACAGAATCTTGTAGAGTAACAGGACTTATTTCGACTAATGCTAAGACAATGCCAGCCCAAGTTAATGGTAATGTTAATTGGTCAGGTAACAACATAGTATCGAGATCGATAAATGTTGCGGCGATTAAGATAAAAGTGAAAAAGAGTAGGGCAACGGTAAAGTAACTAAAACCAAAGTGGTAAGCGACAAAGCCTGAGCAGAACGCAGTGAGCAGTTCAATCAGTGGATAGCGTGCGCTAATGGCTGTCTGACAGTTGTGGCATTTGCCTTTTAAAAGCAGCCAGCTAATCACAGGGATGTTGTCTCGAATACGTATCGGCGTTGCGCACTTCTGACAGGAGGAGCGTGGGACGCTCAAGGTCAGCACTTCTTTAGGAGGTTCTATTTTGTATTCAGGAAATGACTCGGCACATTCGCGTCGCCATTCTAGTTCCATGATTTTAGGTAGTCGATAAATAACCACATTGAGGAAGCTACCCACGATCAGACCGAAGATGGTGGCAAACACAACGAATAGCCAAGGGTAGTACTGGAATACTTCCATATTTGTCTCTTGAGCGATGAGTGAAATCAGCAAGATGCTGTTTTAAAGGAGTTAACAGCTCATTCTAGCCCAATACACTCATTAAGTTAAAGATTGGCAAGTACATTGCTGTCACTAATCCGCCAACAACGATACCTAAAAAAACGATAATTAGTGGCTCTAGAATTTTACTAAGGTTGTCGACGGTGTTGTCGACTTCAAACTCGTAGATTGTTGCAACTTTATTGAGCATATCGTCAAGTCGACCAGACTCTTCACCGATCATAACCATTTGTAACACCAATTCAGGGAACACATTACAGTTGCGCATAGCTACATACATTGGCATACCTGCGGCGGTATCACGGTAAACTTCTTCTATGGCGAGTTGATAGTGCAAGTTTCCTGATGTTTTTGATGTAGTTTTTAAACTGGTTAAAATTGGAATGCCCGCTGTAAAGCTTGTGGCGAGTGTTCGACTAAATTTGGCGATCGCTGCTTTTGATAATACAGGCCCAAGGACAGGAAATTTAAGCACAGATCGATTGAGCGTTAAGCGAAAAGAATCTGAACGCTTAGAGAGGATTCTCGCCGAGATGAATAAACTAATGGAGCCTAGTGCGATAAACGGACTCCAGTTTTGTGTCCAGGCGGAAAGATCTAATACTTGCCTGGTAAACCAAGGTAAGTCAGCACCAAAACCAACAAACATTTTTTCAAACTCGGGAATGACTTTGGTGAGCATGATAAACGACACGCCTAACGCGACTAGTACTACCATCGCTGGGTAGATCAGTGCTTTGATCACTTTCGCACGGAGTTGTTCATTTTTTTCTCGGTAGGTGGCTAAGCGCTCGAACACTTCCGCTAAGTTACCGGATTGCTCACCTGTGGCGATAAGATCGGTATAGAGTGGGTCAAAGTGTTCACTTGCAGTGCGCATGGCTTTTGACATGGGCGTCCCCGCTTCAACGGCGCGTGTCACGCTCATCAAAATGGATTTCATCTCTGCTTTTTTGTGATTTTCTGATACCAATTTTAAAGCCTGAACTAAGGGTACACCGGTTATCAACATCGTCGAAATCTGACGGGTAAACACCGTGATGTCTCTGGCTTTCACGCGATGGCTGAGTTTAGTGAGAAACGAAATACTGCTTTTCTTTAACTTCTTGATCTTGATGTGCTGTGCGTCTAGACGCTCGCGTACTTCAATTTCTGTCATCGCGAGGGTTTGCCCAGATGTCTTTTTGCCTGAACTGTTGATGCCTTTCCAGCGGAAGTTTTTAAGTTGTGGTGTAGTGCTTTTCATAGAGGTGACTGCTGATTAAAGGATTAAAAATAAAGTACGCGCTGTAGTTCACTAAAACTTGTGATCCCTTGTTTGAGTTTTTCTATGCCCGACATTTGTAACGTGCTCATACCATTTGCGATGGCGAGTTTTTCTAGTTCATGTACCGAGGCGCCTTTAATAAGCGCTTCGGAAAGAAATTCATCAAAGCGCATCACTTCATAAATCCCCGTTCGGCCGGAATAACCATGGGTACACTCATTGCATCCATCGGGATTGGCTTTAAAAATGTTGTCGCTTGTTTGAATTCCGAGATGTTGTAGCTGAACGGTAAGCTCTTGCGACTGTTTGCAGTGCGAGCACAGTTTTCGGGCCAAGCGCTGGGCAATAATCAAACTAAGAGATGAGGCCAAGTTAAAGCTTTCTACGCCCATGTTTGATAAACGAATCACCGTTTCAGCCGCAGAATTGGTATGCAAGGTTGAAAGTACTAAGTGACCGGTTTGCGATGCTTTTATAGCGATTTCGGCGGTATCTAAATCACGAATCTCACCGACCATTACTACATCGGGGTCTTGACGTAAGAAAGAGCGCAGGGCTTCGGCAAAACCAAAACCAATCTTAGGCTGAACTTGAACTTGGTTAATGCCCGATAAGTTAATTTCTACTGGGTCTTCTGCCGTGGAAATGTTGATTTCTGGTTTATTGAGAATACTCAGCCCAGTGTACAGAGAAACGGTTTTCCCGCTCCCAGTTGGGCCTGTCATCAGAATCATGCCTTGTGGGCGACGGAGCGCATCCAAGTACAATTGTTTTTGTTGTTCGCTATAACCAAGCTTGTCGATATCCAGTGACGCAGAGCTGCTGTCGAGCAGTCGTAATACAATTTTCTCTCCGAATAGAGTCGGTAGTGTGGATACACGCATATCAATCGCGGTGTCTTGATTCAACTTGAGCTTTATACGCCCATCTTGTGGTAAACGTCGCTCTGCAATATCAAGCTTAGAGAGGATTTTGATACGAGCGGATAAGCGGCGACTTAAGTGGCTTGGTGGCTGCTGTGTTTCAATTAAGATGCCATCACAGCGTAAGCGAACGCGGTACATCTTTTCATAAGGCTCAAAGTGGATATCGGATGCGCCTTTGCGCACAGCGTCCAGCAGAATTTGGTTTATGTAACGGCTGACGGGTGACTCGTCTTGGCTCAAGTCTTCAATGTTGTCGATTTCATCTGCGCCCACATCAACCAGGTTGGCTAACTCTTCTTGGTTGATCTCTTTTAACCCAGACTTTTCCTGCCCAAGTGCGCGGCCATATAAGCGCCGAATCGCAGCGGTCAGCTCGCGAAAATCAGCGAGAACAAGTTCTACTTGCAACCCTGTCGCAAAGCGGAAGTCATCTTCTGCTTGTTGGTTCGTGGGGTCGGCAACCGCTAATAATAACGTTGAAGGCGTACGTTGGAGTGGGAGTGCGTTATGCCGAGTGATTAATTCACGTAGACCGAGTTGTTGACAAAGCGAAGCGTACTCGTACTGAGATAACTCGGGCTGATTTAAACCAAAGAGAGAGCTTAAGTGCTCAGCGAGTTCGCTTGACGTGAATAACCCTGAACTGAGTAAAGCTTCTGGCATCGAAATGCCAGAAGCTTTGACTTGCTCAAGCAACGATTCTTCTTGGGAAAATGTTAGTAATCCGGCCTGGCGAAGAACCGTGGAGAGATTGGTTAGCATTAGCTCTTAGGACAGTAGTCATTGCTGCCAAGATCACAGGTAACCTCCCAAGTCACCCCTGACATAGTCAATTTTGGCGCTAGATTTATGGTCCCGTTCTTTTTCAGACCTGCTTTACCGTCAGTTGCATCTACTGTTGCGGTAACGGTTCCTGTGATGCTAGCTGCTGCTGACGAGGTAGCTGCAGCAGTTACTTTGACATCAGAGGTAACTGCAAAATGGTTTCCGGCACCTTTATCAAATTCTTGACTTGCGGGAACATTAGGCTGTCCGGCTCCGCAATCAGTGCCACCACTTAATAGGCAGACGCCTACACCCGCTTTCATCGCTGATGCAGCACTGAGCATTTCAGAAGCATGAGTTTTGTTGGTGTAATTTTGATATGCAGGCACGGCAAATGCGGCCAAAATACCAATAATCGCGACGACAATCATTAATTCAATCAAGGTAAAACCTTGCTGTTTTTTCTGTTTACTGTTTTTCATTTTTAACCCTTTCCTAAAAATTAATAATGCTCTTGCATTGGCGAAAGATTATGGAGAGTTAAGGTGGGTTGAAAATGGGGAAGGGATGGGCTCTCGAGTGAGATAAAACTCTTTGGTGAAAAGTTGCATATCGCATGCAGAGTTTTGCGAGTAGTACTATTTTTTTAGTGGATAAAAAGAAAGGGCCAATTGGCCCTTTTAAATGATGAATTGCTCACAACTCACTGAGTTAGTTGAAGTAATTTCAGATTTGTTGCTTTTATTATTTGAAGCGCATCGAAAGATCCATCGCTTTTAGATGCTTAGTCAACGCGCCTACCGAAATGTAATCGACACCGGTTTCTGCGTATTCTGCGATGGTCTCTAGCGTAATATTGCCGGAGTTTTCTAAAGCGGCACGACCTGCGTTAATCGCTACGGCTTCACGCATCATTTCTTTTGTGAAGTTATCGAGCATGATGATGTCGGCACCAGCCTCTATCGCTTGTTTCAACTCTTCTAAGCTTTCCGTTTCGACTTCTACCGGTTTGCCTGGGTTAAGCTCTTTCGCTTTTTGGATGGCTTGAGTGATGCCACCACAAGCAATAATGTGGTTTTCTTTAATAAGGTAAGCGTCGAACACACCGATGCGATGATTAAAGCCACCACCGCAGGTCACGGCGTATTTTAGTGCGCTACGCAGACCAGGAATGGTTTTGCGTGTGTCTAGTAGACGGCACTCAGTATGCGCGATTTTTTCAGCGTACTCTGCGGTAACTGTTGCGCAGCCAGACAGCGTTTGGATGAAGTTCATTGCGTTACGTTCACCAGTCAACAAGTCACGAGCAGGGCCTGTCAGCGTGCAAAGGGTTTGGTTAGGCTCGACTTTATCGCCGTCCTTTACGTGCCATTCAATACTGACCTTGTCACCGAGCTGTTTAAAAACTTCATCAGCCCATGCTTGACCACAGAACACACCATGCTCACGAGTAATAATCGTTGCGGTATTAACCGCATCGGCAGGGATCAAAGATGCAGTAATGTCGTTATCTGCGTCGACACTGCCACCTAGATCTTCTTTTAAGGTATCAGCGACAGAGCGAGTGATCTCTAAAGGGAGTTGTTGTTTAAGGTATTCTAGGCGTTCTTGAATGTTGTGTGTGTTCTTCATCGCAAATCTTGTCTTGAAAGGGAGATGGCAACGAATGATACTCTCCGATGTCAATAATTTCAGCAGTTAATTTGCAAAGTAGAGAGGTTGATATGCGCCCAATTATCGAGAATGGCTGGCTGACACAGGCAAAGCATGTTCCGTCACCATTTTTTGATGCTCGCTCTGATACAAACGACATCTCTCTGCTGGTGGTACACAACATCAGTTTGCCTCCTGGGCAGTTTGGTGGAACGTATATTGAGGACTTCTTCACTGGCAAGCTAGACCCAAATGCACATCCATTTTTTGAAGTTATTCACAAAATGGGCGTTTCTGCACATTGCTTGATTAAAAGAAACGGCGAGGTTGTTCAATTTGTTTCTTTTCTCGATAGAGCATGGCATGCCGGTCAATCCAGTTTCGCGGGCAGGAAGCGTTGTAATGATTATTCCATTGGTATCGAGCTTGAAGGGACAGAATTTACTGCCTACACAGAAGCGCAATATCAATCACTTGCAGAGATCACTGAGGTGATTATGCAATCTTATCCTCAAATCACCCCGCCACGAATTACCGGTCATCAATATATTGCGCCCTTGAGAAAAAGCGATCCTGGTCTAAGCTTTGATTGGGTGAAATACAGACAGCTTATACAGCGTTGATTTGTAGCGAAAGTGTAAATTCAAAAAAGCGAAATAAATAAGGCATACGATCAGGTATGCCTTTTTTTGATACCAGAAATATTAATGATTGTTAAAAGTTAACTACATTTTTACGCTCGCACATGCCGTTTTGGTGAATAAATAGACTGATAATTTTGTCATTTTCTGTATTTCTTTTCCAAAACTGCTAGCACGTCGACTTCCCATTTGTATGCTTTATGTAATTGGTCATACCAATTCTATTGCTGTTTTAACAGTCGATTGTTATCAGAGTGTTGGAAGTAAGCTCGTTCTATGATTTAGGTCAATTTTCGGCTGGACAGTGGCGTTTTAATTATGTTAATTTCTGCACCAACTTAAAATTGGTATTACCAATTACCTGCAAGAGTAGAAGAACAATAAATTATGGCTTATCAAAGGATTCGTCAGCCAAAACTCTCTGATGTTATAGAACAAGAGTTAGAAAGGTTGATAGTGGAAGGAACATTGTCTCCGGGGCAACAACTGCCTCCAGAGCGTGAACTGGCAAAACAGTTCGATGTGTCTCGTCCTTCAGTCCGAGAAGCCATTCAACGCTTGGAAGCGAAGCGTTTGTTGACTCGTCGCCAAGGTGGCGGAACATTCGTAAGTGAGAATATCTGGAAGAGCTTTTCAGATCCCTTGTTGAATTTGTTGTCTAGTCATTCTGAAACCCAGCTTGATGTGCTTGAGTCTCGTCATGCGATGGAAGGAATTTCAGCCTACTTTGCAGCTTTACGTGGTACCGAAGAAGATTTTGCGCGTATTCAAGGTTGCCTTGAGCGCATTAGCCAAGAGCAAGCAAACAACGATATCGAAGCTGAATCTGCGGAAGTGATGCAATTTTTGATCGCTTTGACAGAAGCCGCGCACAACGTGGTTTTGTTGCACATTGTTCGAAGCTTAGCACCTTTGCTTGAGCAAAATATTCTACAAAATTTTAAATTACTACGTCGCCGCCCAGAAGCGGTCGAGAAAGTCAGTAAACACCGAGCCAATATCGTGGATGCGATTGTTTCTGGTCAGCCTGAAAAGGCGCGAGAAATGTCCCACTCGCACTTGGCTTACATCGAAGAAACATTGTTGGATTTGACTCGAGAAGAGTCTCGACGAGAGCGTTCTCTACGTCGAATTCAGCAGGGTAATGACTCGTAAGAGCGTTACTTAAATAAGTAGATCCAACCAACAGAAGGATAGATCGCCATGTCTGATATGAAGCATGACGTAGATGCACTGGAAACTCAAGAATGGCTACAAGCGCTTGAGTCAGTTGTACGTGAAGAAGGTCTAGAGCGTGCTCAATTCCTATTAGAGCAAGTTCTAGATAAAGCACGTCTAGACGGTGTTGATATGCCAACAGGTATCACAACTAACTACATCAACACGATTCCTGCAGACCAAGAACCAGCATACCCAGGTGACACAACACTTGAGCGTCGTATTCGCTCAATTATTCGTTGGAACGCTATCATGATCGTTCTACGTGCATCTAAGAAAGACCTAGAGCTAGGCGGCCACATGGCGTCTTTCCAGTCTTCTGCTGCGTTCTACGAGACATGTTTCAACCACTTCTTCCGTGCACCAAACGAGAAGGATGGTGGCGACCTAGTTTACTACCAAGGTCACATTTCACCAGGTATCTACTCACGCGCATTCGTTGAAGGTCGTCTAACTGAAGAGCAGCTAGACAACTTCCGTCAAGAAGTAGACGGCAAAGGTATTCCTTCATACCCGCACCCTAAACTGATGCCTGAATTCTGGCAGTTCCCGACAGTATCGATGGGCCTAGGTCCAATCGCTTCTATCTACCAAGCTCGTTTCCTTAAGTACCTAGAAGGCCGTGGCCTTAAAGATACTTCAGAGCAGCGCGTTTACGCGTTCTTAGGTGACGGTGAGATGGATGAGCCAGAATCACGTGGTGCTATCTCTTTCGCTGCGCGTGAGAAACTAGACAACCTATGCTTCCTAATCAACTGTAACCTACAGCGTCTAGATGGCCCTGTAATGGGTAACGGTAAGATCATTCAAGAACTTGAAGGTCTGTTCAAAGGTGCTGGTTGGAACGTAGTGAAGGTAATCTGGGGTAACAACTGGGATTCACTACTAGCTAAAGATACGACTGGTAAGCTTCTACAGCTTATGAATGAAACGATCGACGGCGACTACCAAACATTCAAATCAAAAGATGGCGCGTACGTACGTGAGCACTTCTTTGGTAAGTATCCAGAGACAGCTGCACTTGTTGCTGACATGACTGATGACGAAATCTTCGCACTTAAGCGAGGTGGTCACGAGTCTTCTAAGCTATACGCGGCATACAAAAACGCGGCAGAAACTAAAGGTCGTCCAACAGTAATCCTAGCTAAGACTGTTAAAGGTTACGGCATGGGTGAAGCGGCTGAAGGTAAGAACATCGCGCACCAAGTTAAGAAGATGGACATGACTCACGTACTACA
The DNA here is from genome assembly GCF_033339195.1 of Vibrio sp. 811. Taxonomy (NCBI): domain Bacteria; kingdom Pseudomonadati; phylum Pseudomonadota; class Gammaproteobacteria; order Vibrionales; family Vibrionaceae; genus Vibrio; species Vibrio sp. 811. The sequence continues at coordinate 264,485 of NZ_JAWOUB010000003.1, read as the reverse complement.
CCTACGTGATCGTCTAGGTCTTCAAGACATCCTAACTGACGAAGCAGTGAAAGAACTTCCGTACCTGAAACTTGAAGAAGGTTCAAAAGAGTACGAATACCTACACGCTCGTCGTAAAGCGCTACACGGCTACACGCCACAGCGTCTACCAAAATTCACTCAAGAATTCATCGTTCCTGAGCTAGAAGAATTCAAGCCACTACTAGAAGAACAGAAGCGTGATATCTCTTCTACTATGGCATTCGTACGTGCACTAAACGTTCTACTTAAGAACAAGAACATTGGTAAGAACATCGTTCCTATCATTGCTGACGAAGCACGTACATTCGGTATGGAAGGTCTGTTCCGTCAAATCGGTATCTACAACCCGCACGGTCAAACTTACACACCAGAAGACCGTGGCGTTGTTTCTTACTACAAAGAAGCGACTTCAGGTCAGGTTCTACAAGAAGGTATCAACGAGCTAGGTGCTATGTCTTCATGGGTTGCTGCTGCGACTTCATACTCGACAAACGACCTACCAATGATCCCGTTCTACATCTACTACTCAATGTTCGGCTTCCAACGTGTTGGCGACATGGCGTGGATGGCTGGTGACCAACAAGCACGTGGTTTCCTACTAGGTGCAACTGCGGGTCGTACAACGTTGAACGGTGAAGGTCTACAGCACGAAGACGGCCACTCGCACATTTTGGCGGGTACGGTTCCTAACTGTATTTCTTACGACCCAACATTCGCGTACGAAGTAGCAGTAATCATGCAAGACGGTATCCGTCGTATGTACGGTCCAGAACAAGAAAACGTGTTCTACTACCTAACGCTAATGAACGAAAACTACGCAATGCCAGCAATGCCAGAAGGCGCTGAAGAAGGCATCCGTAAAGGTATCTACAAGCTAGAAACTTACACGGGCGACAAAGCGAAAGTTCAGCTAATGAGCTCTGGTACTATCATGAATGAAGTACGTAAAGCAGCTCAAATCCTAAGCGAAGATTACGGTGTTGCTTCTGATGTTTACTCGGTAACGTCATTCAACGAACTAACTCGCGATGGCCAAGATGCAGAGCGTTTCAACATGCTTCACCCAGAAGCGGAAGCGAAAGTACCTTACATCCAAACAGTAATGGGTACTGAGCCTGCTATCGCAGCAACTGACTACATGAAGAACTACGCAGAGCAGGTTCGTGCATACATTCCTGCTGAGTCTTTCAAAGTGCTTGGTACTGATGGCTTCGGTCGTTCAGACAGCCGTGAAAACCTACGTCGTCACTTCGAAGTGAACGCAGGTTACGTAGTAGTAGCAGCGCTAACTGAACTAGCGAAACGTGGCGAAGTTGAGAAATCTGTAGTTGCAGAAGCAATTAAGAAATTCGACATCGACACAGAGAAAACAAACCCGCTATACGCTTAATTAAGAAGGTAGATAAGAAATGGCAATCGAAATTAATGTACCAGACATCGGTGCGGATGAGGTTGAAGTTACTGAGATTCTTGTAAGCGTTGGCGACAAGGTTGAAGAAGAGCAGTCTCTGATCACAGTTGAAGGCGATAAAGCTTCTATGGAAGTTCCTGCTTCTCAAGCGGGTATCGTTAAAGAAATCAAAGTTGCAGAAGGCGACAAGGTTTCTACTGGTTCTCTAATCATGATTTTCGAAGCCGAGGGTGCAGCTGACGCTGCACCTGCTCCTGCGGCAGAAGCAGCTCCAGCAGCAGCTCCAGCTCCAGCAGCAGCGGCAGAACTAAAAGAAGTTCACGTACCAGACATCGGTGGTGATGAAGTAGAAGTTACTGAAATCATGGTTGCTGTTGGCGACAGCATCGAAGAAGAGCAATCTCTTCTAACTGTTGAAGGCGACAAAGCTTCTATGGAAGTTCCAGCGCCATTCGCAGGTATTCTAAAAGAGATCAAAGTTGCAGCAGGCGATAAAGTATCGACTGGCTCACTTATCATGGTATTCGAAACAGCAGGTTCAGGTGCTCCAGCAGCACCAGCGGCAGCTGAAGCTCCTGCGGCAGCAGCACCAGCAGCGTCTGCGGCAAAAGAAGTGAACGTTCCAGATATCGGCGGCGACGAAGTTGAAGTTACTGAGATCATGGTTGCCGTTGGCGACACAGTGGAAGAAGAGCAATCTCTAATCACTGTTGAAGGTGACAAAGCTTCTATGGAAGTTCCTGCACCATTTGCTGGTACAGTGAAAGAAATCAAGATTGCAGCTGGCGACAAAGTGTCTACTGGCTCACTAATCATGGTATTCGAAGTGGCGGGCGCAGCTCCAGCTCCTGCAGCGGCTCCAGCTCAAGCAGCAGCACCTGCGGCTCCGGCTCCTAAAGCAGAAGCTCCAGCGGCAGCAGCTCCAGCAGCGACTGGCGACTTCAAAGAGAACGACGAGTACGCTCACGCGTCTCCAGTTGTTCGTCGTCTAGCGCGTGAATTTGGCGTTAACCTTTCTAAGGTTAAAGGTTCTGGTCGTAAGAGCCGTATCCTAAAAGAAGACGTTCAAGCTTACGTGAAAGATGCACTTAAGCGTCTTGAGTCTGGCGCAGGTGCAGCAGCATCTGGTAAAGGCGACGGCGCGGCTCTTGGTCTACTACCATGGCCAAAAGTGGACTTCAGCAAGTTTGGTGAGACAGAAGTTCAACCGCTATCTCGCATTAAGAAGATCTCTGGCGCAAACCTACACCGTAACTGGGTAATGATCCCGCACGTTACACAGTGGGATAACGCAGACATCACGGCTCTTGAAGCATTCCGTAAAGAGCAAAACGCGATTGAAGCGAAGAAAGACACTGGCATGAAGATCACGCCACTAGTGTTCATCATGAAAGCGGTAGCTAAAGCGCTTGAAGCGTTCCCAGCGTTCAACTCTTCTCTATCAGAAGACGGTGAGAGCCTAATTCTGAAGAAATACGTGAATGTTGGTATCGCGGTAGATACACCAAACGGTCTAGTTGTTCCTGTATTTAAAGATGTGAACAAGAAAGGCATCTACGAGCTATCTGAAGAGCTAATGGCTGTTTCTAAGAAAGCACGTGCTGGTAAGCTAACTGCGGCAGACATGCAAGGTGGCTGTTTCACTATCTCTAGCCTAGGCGGTATCGGCGGTACGGCGTTTACTCCAATCGTAAACGCGCCAGAAGTTGGTATCCTAGGTGTGTCTAAGTCAGAAATGAAACCGGTATGGAACGGTAAAGAGTTCGAACCGCGTCTACAACTTCCACTATCTCTATCATACGACCACCGTGTGATCGATGGTGCTGAAGGTGCGCGCTTCATCACTTACCTAAACTCATGTCTATCTGACATTCGTCGTCTAGTTCTGTAATAGAAATTAGATGAATGAGAGGCGGCAACTTAGCCGCCTCTGCTAATCATAATTACCGACAATTTGGTTATCAGCCTTGCTTCGTTCAGGGTTTTCACAATCGAATTGTTGTCTAGCTCACAGGCTAAATTGATTTACTTTTCACACCATTAACATCTCTGTAAACTGTTAGCGGTCTGAAAATAACTGTTTAAAACAAATCTCTCTTAAACATAAAAAATCGATACCCACTCAGCCTGTTAGGGATAATGACTACAAGAGGTCAAAATGAGCAAAGAAATTAAAGCCCAAGTTGTTGTACTTGGTTCTGGTCCTGCTGGTTACTCCGCTGCATTCCGTTGTGCGGACTTAGGTCTTGAAACTGTACTAGTTGAACGTTACAGCACGCTTGGCGGTGTATGTCTGAACGTGGGTTGTATCCCATCTAAAGCACTGCTTCACGTTTCTAAAGTAATTGAGGAAGCGAAAGCGATGGCTGACCACGGCGTTGTGTTCGGTGAGCCTCAAACAGACATCAGCAAAATCCGCATCTGGAAAGAAAAAGTTGTTAACCAACTAACTGGCGGCCTAAGCGGCATGGCTAAGATGCGTAACGTTACAGTAGTTAACGGTTACGGTAAGTTCACTGGCCCTAACTCTATCCTTGTAGAAGGCGAAGGTGAGCCAACAGTTGTTAACTTTGACAATGCAATCGTTGCGGCTGGTTCTCGTCCAATCAAACTGCCATTTATCCCGCATGAAGACCCACGTATTTGGGACTCCACTGACGCTCTTGAACTAAAAGAAGTGCCAGAAAAACTGCTTATCATGGGTGGCGGTATCATCGGTCTAGAAATGGGTACGGTTTACCACTCTCTAGGTTCTAAAGTTGAAGTTGTTGAAATGTTTGACCAGGTAATTCCTGCAGCAGACAAAGATATCGTGAAAGTATTTACTAAGCGTATCAAAGACAAGTTCAAGCTAATGCTAGAAACGAAAGTAACAGCAGTTGAAGCAAAAGAAGACGGTATCTACGTTTCAATGGAAGGCAAGAAAGCGCCAGCTGAAGCTGAGCGTTACGATGCGGTTCTAGTTGCTATCGGTCGTGTACCAAATGGTAAGCTAATCGACGGTGAAAAAGCGGGTCTAGAAATTGACGAGCGTGGCTTCATCAACGTTGATAAGCAAATGCGTACTAACGTTCCTCACATCTTCGCGATCGGTGATATCGTTGGTCAACCAATGCTTGCTCACAAAGGTGTGCATGAAGGTCACGTAGCTGCTGAAGTTATCTCTGGTAAGAAGCACTACTTTGACCCTAAAGTTATTCCTTCAATCGCGTACACTGAGCCAGAAGTGGCTTGGGTTGGTAAGACTGAGAAAGAAGCGAAAGAAGAAGGCATCAAGTACGAAGTGGCAACATTCCCTTGGGCAGCATCAGGTCGTGCAATCGCATCTGACTGTGCAGACGGTATGACTAAGCTAATCTTCGACAAAGAAACTCATCGCGTAATCGGTGGTGCTATCGTTGGTACTAACGGTGGTGAACTACTTGGTGAAATCGGCCTTGCAATTGAGATGGGCTGTGATGCAGAAGATATCGCTCTGACTATCCACGCTCACCCAACTCTACACGAGTCTGTAGGTCTAGCTGCTGAAGTATTTGAAGGTTCAATCACTGACCTGCCAAACAAAAAAGCAGTTAAGAAGAAGTAAGCTTTTTCTGACTTAATGATAGAAACCGCTGCATTGCAGCGGTTTTTTTATGTTTGTTAGGTAGGAATATAAACGTGTGCTCGGCTGACAGCAGACAATAAAAAGCCCACCAAACGGTGGGCTGACATATATTGCGAGTTAAGCTTTAGTGTTCACGGTTGTAAATGCAAAGCATGTCTAAGTATGAACTAACAAGGTGCTTAAGTTCCGCTTCACTTTTTGCACGGTTCGCTTGGACAAACAGTGAGTAACAAATACCGTGGAACAAGTTTGCCAAGTGTTCTGAATCGTGCTGGTCACACACTTCGCCACGTTCAATCGCTTTAATGAACATGTTTTGTACCAGCAACTGGTTAGTACGGTTAGTTGAAACAAACAATGGCCATACTTCGTCACGTGTTGAAGCACTCCACTCGAACCAAACTTTTAGCCAGTGACAGTCTTGACTGACAAGCTCGATCATTGCATTAGTAATATTGGCGATGTTTTCACGTGCGTGTAAGTCTAAGTCAATGTTATCCGATAGGAAGTTCGAGAACTGACGTACGACGTGGTTGAGTACTTCATCCACTAAGTCTTCACGAGTCGGGAAGTAGTTAAAAACGGTCGCCACAGAAACTTGAGCAATTTCTGCGATATCTGCGTGACCACCACGACCGATGCCGCGGCGCGCAAACACTTCCAATGCGATTTCCATTAACTGTTGCTTACGCTTAATCGGGGAAAGCCTAGTTCTAGGTCTCTTTGCAATTGAGTCCATATCCATTTTCCTTGCCATTTGAGTTGATATTGGGGGTAACCCCCTAATTGATTATTTTAATAGTTGCTTAAAGCAGTGATGAGTGTAATGGTGCATATCAACAAGGTCAACATCTGTAGAACAATTTATATACAGTAATGTCATTATTATTGATAAAATTAGCTATGAACTTTATAAAACTAAGACCTTCTTCCAAGATTTTTTGGCAACAGGATGTGACTTTCAACCCAATGAACGTGGTGATACACTACACGCCGTAAGATTAGGTGATCGTTTGCGTGCGACTTACCTCAACCCACAAATTAGATTGAGCACAGTATGAAACATACAATAGAAGTCATGATTTCTGAGCAAGAAGTTCAGGAACGAGTTCGTGAATTAGGCAAACAAATTACAGAGCGTTATCAAGGTAGTGAAGATCTTGTGTTGGTAGGCTTATTGCGTGGCTCATTTGTATTTATGGCAGACTTGGCACGTGCTATCGAACTGACTCACCAAGTTGATTTTATGACTGCGTCAAGCTACGGCAACACAATGGAAAGTTCACGTGACGTTCGTATCTTGAAAGATTTGGATGATGACATCAAAGGCAAAGACATTTTGCTTGTTGAAGACATCATTGATACAGGTAACACACTAAATAAAATCCGTGAGATCTTATCGCTGCGTGAGCCGAAGTCTATCGCGATTTGTACGCTCCTAGATAAGCCATCTCGTCGCGAAGTGAATGTTCCTGTGGATTGGATTGGTTTCGAAATCCCAGATGAGTTTGTCGTTGGTGTGGGTATTGATTACGCGCAGAAATACCGCCACTTACCATACATCGGTAAAGTTGTACCTCAAGAATAATCATTGAGAGCAGCATTAAAAATATAAAAAAACGCCCATCTCAGATGGGCGTTTTTTGTTCAACTTTTAGATATAACTTAGCGACAAAGCAGCTTGTTATCTGTATTTAGAATCGTCGAAAGAGCTTTCTGGTAAGACGCTTCTACGGTTTCCTTAGAGTTAGAACGAATGCCTAAGTACTCTAAGCGACCATCTTCAATTCCGTATACCACACCATGAATTTCAACATCTTGTCCACGCTCCCAAGCGTTTTGCAGGATGGTTGAGTTACCCAAGTTGTACACTTGCTCTGCAACATTAAGCTCGCCTAGTTTATCCGCTCGATCTTGTTGCGGCATTTGATCTAGGTAAGTGCGGTGTTTGAAATAGATATCTCTGATATGTAACAGCCAATTATTAATAAGACCTAGCTTAGGGTTATCAATGGCTGCATTTACGCCACCACATCCATAGTGTCCACAGACAATGATGTGTTTAACCTTAAGAACGTCTACGGCGTACTGGACGACGGATAGACAGTTGAGATCAGTATGGATAACTTGGTTTGCAACATTCCGATGAACAAAGAGTTCACCTGAGTATAGTCCGGTTAGTCGCTCGGCAGGGACGCGGCTATCAGAGCAGCCAATCCAAAGAAAATCAGGCTTTTGCCCCTCAGCGAGTTTTGCGAAGTATTCAGGTCGATCAGATTTGATCTCTTGAGACCATTTCGAATTGTTTTCAAATAACTGTTTTATTTCCGGCATTTTGCAAACTACTTCCCTTAAAAGACAAAATCGCTGCCGCTGTTTGTGTGCACATGCAAGCGATCAGTGTTGTAACTATACACAATGTTACAATTTTGATCTCGTTAAATATTCGTCAGATAGGACTCATCTGACTAGTTTTCATTAAGAAAAAAGTAAAATCTGGTGAAACTATTTGTGGTGTGAATTTAGCCTTAATCTATTTATGGTTTAAATTTTCGCCTAGCTCGTTAAAGTAGTGATATTTTACTTTTTAAAATTGAATGCAGGGAAAATCAGCAGTGTTCGGTAGTCGTTTTGAAGATATCAATTTCAAAGGGGATGTATTTGGCGGGGTAACCACGGCGATTATCTCTCTCCCTCTGGCGTTAGCGTTTGGTGTTGCATCCGGAGCCGGTGCTGAGGCCGGCCTTTGGGGAGCAATAATGGTCGGTTTGTTTGCCTCGTTATTTGGTGGTTCTAATACGTTAATATCAGAACCGACAGGGCCAATGACGGTAATCATGACCGCAGTATTAACCAGTATGATGGCGAAATACCCAGAAACGGGCATGGCTATGACTTTCACGGTTGTCATGATGGCTGGCGCGTTCCAAATCCTATTGGGGACGTTAAAACTGGGTAAATACGTTACCTTAATGCCTTATAGCGTTATTTCCGGGTTTATGTCTGGCATTGGTGTGATTCTTATCATTCTGCAGTTATCGCCTTTGATGGGGCATGCTGCGCCTTCAGGGGGAGTACTCGGAACGTTATCTGCTTTGCCGGAGACCATTTCTAACCTTAAGTTCAGTGAGTTGTTTTTGGGACTACTGACTTTGGGGATTCTTTTTTTCTTCCCTAAGCAATATCGTAAATACGTTCCTGCACAGCTCGTGGCATTGGTCGCGGTGACTTTATTGTCTGTGATTCTCTTTGATACAGAAGATATTCGTCGTATCGGTGAAATTCCTGCTGGGTTACCTTCTCTCGTCGCCCCTTATATTGACACAGATATGTTTGTCGAGATGGTCATTGATGCATTAGTGCTCGGCACATTAGGTTGTATTGATACTTTGTTAACGGCGGTTATCGGTGACTCATTAACTCGTAAAGAACACGACTCAGATAAAGAGCTGCGAGGTCAAGGGTTAGCTAACATGATCTCAGGCTTGTTTGGTGCGCTGCCGGGGGCGGGGGCTACCATGGGGACGGTAACGAATATCCAAGTTGGGGCTCGTTCGCCATTATCTGGTGTGATTCGTGCACTAATGTTGGCGTTGGTTGTACTGGTTGCTGGCGGGTTAACAGAGCCAATCCCGATGGCTGTGTTAGCAGGCATTGCGGTGTATGTTGGCTTTAACATCCTAGACTGGAGCTTTATTCAGAGGGCACATAAGGTAAGCTTTTCCGGAATGGCGGTGATGTATGGCGTTATGTTGCTTACAGTATTCGTTGATCTTATCGTTGCGGTGGGTTTAGGCGTCTTTATCTCGAACATTATCATCATCGAGCGTTTGAGCCGAGAGCAGGCGCGACAAGTAAAAGCGATCAGCGACGCGGATGAAGATGATGTGCCGCTGACTGACAGCGAGCGTGGTTTGTTGGATCGTGCTAATGGTAAAGTGCTGTTCTTTTATCTTTCCGGTCCGATGATCTTTAGTGTTTCTAAAGCCATTTCACGTCAGCACTCTAGTATTTCGGACTATGACGTGATGATTCTCGATCTTACGGATGTACCAATGATTGATGTGACCGTCGGTTTGGCGTTAGAGAATGCGATTAAGGATGCTCTCGATGCCAATTGTGCCGTGTATTTATTATGCCCGAATGAGCGAACACGAGAACAGCTAGAGAAATTCCATGTGATTGACCTTGTGCCTGATGAAAATATGTACCAATTCCGTTACGAAGCATTGAATGCGGCGGTGGCACATGTTGAGGCAGACCAGTATCAGCGCATAACGGCGTAATCATTCTGACAGTTAAAAACGCAACAGTGTCCTGTTGCGTTTTTTTATGCTCTATTTTGTCTTACTCAGAGATAACCTTTACGAGGTAAGGGTTATATTTCCAATATTATCGAAAGGTTTATTTGTAATCATCGTCATTCAACGATAAACTGATGGACCTCCAATACGATACCCAAGGCGATTTTGTAGTAAACCGCTGCTAAATATGAGTCGGTATTAGTAATCACAAACAAACGGCAATCAAGACCTTATGTACGCATTAGAAATTGAACAACTGCGCAAGACGTATGCAGGTGGCTTTGAGGCGTTAAAAGGTATAAGTCTCCAAGTGAAAAAGGGTGACTTCTACGCGCTTCTGGGTCCCAATGGTGCAGGAAAATCGACCACGATTGGCATCATCTCCTCCTTAGTGAATAAAACCTCAGGAACGACGAAAGTTTTCGGTTATGACATTGATACCGACCTCGAATTGGCCAAGCAGAATTTAGGCTTGGTGCCACAAGAGTTCAACTTCAACCAGTTTGAAACCGTTGAGCAAATTGTGATGCAGCAAGCTGGCTATTACGGTGTGTCTAAAGTGTTAGCCAAAGAAAGAGCAGAAAAATACCTGAAAAAATTGGATTTATGGGAAAAACGCCAAGAACGTGCTCGTAACCTATCCGGTGGGATGAAGCGTCGTTTAATGATCGCAAGAGCTTTGATGCACGAGCCGCAATTACTCATTTTAGATGAACCAACGGCTGGAGTGGATATTGAACTACGCCGCTCAATGTGGGGGTTTCTGAAAGAGATCAACCAAGAGCAAGGAATTACGATTATTTTAACGACACACTACCTAGAAGAAGCGGAGATGCTGTGTCGAAATATCGGCATTATTAATCGTGGTGAGCTGATTGAAAATACCACCATGAAGGCGTTACTAGGTAAGCTAAGCGTCGAGACATTTATCTTGGATATTGAGTCAGAAGTCGAGGTGCCTGAGCTTGAAGGTGTTAATCGACAAAGTATTGTTGATGGCTCTTTAGAGATAGAACTAGATAAAAGCCAAGGATTGAATTCGGTATTCAGTCAGTTAACAGAGCATGGCATTAAAGTTCTCTCAATGCGTAACAAAGCCAACCGACTTGAAGAGTTGTTTGTCAGCATTGTAAGAGAGGGGAGTAATTAAATGTACGGTTTATATTGGACGGCATTTCGCAGCTTGCTGAGCAAAGAAGTCACTCGTTTTACACGTATTTGGGTGCAAACCTTAGTGCCGCCAGCCATTACGATGACGTTGTACTTCATCATTTTCGGCAATCTTATTGGCTCTCGAATTGGTGAGATGAGCGGCTTTAGTTACATGGAGTACATTGTTCCAGGTTTGATCATGATGTCGGTGATCACTAACTCATACTCGAACGTGGCGTCGTCATTCTTTAGTGCAAAGCTACAGAAGAATATTGAAGAACTGCTGGTGGCACCGGTACCAAACTATGTGATTATTGCTGGCTATGTGATGGGCGGCGTGACTCGAGGTTTGTTGGTCGGTGCAATTGTTACTTGTGTGTCACTTTTGTTCGTTGATTTGCACGTGGAGCACTGGGGCATTATTGTCGCGACTGTCTTCATGACTTCGGTTGTATTTGCTCTCGGTGGCTTGATCAATGCGGTTTACGCAAAAACGTTTGATGATATTTCGATCATCCCTACGTTTGTATTGACTCCTTTAACTTACTTGGGAGGAGTCTTTTATTCGATCAGTCTGCTGCCTGAATTTTGGCAAGGCGTTTCTAAGATCAACCCAATCGTCTACATGGTGAATGCGTTCCGCTACGGCTTTTTAGGTGTCTCGGATGTGGGCATTGTCACTTCATTTAGTGTACTTGCAGTGTTTGTTGTTGCACTGTATGCCATTGCGCATTACCTAGTAACCAAAGGGATTGGCCTAAGAAGCTAAGCCATTCTCATAAAGCAAAGAGCAGCGACTCATGCTGCTCTTTCGCGTGCATAACAATACATACCCATACAATTTTTCGGTTTTTATCATGGTAGGTTTCAATCATTTGTAATAAATGAGTGATCCTATGAATATTGTCCCGCCGCCGCCTTTCTCCTATCAATTACTTAAGCCCAAATATTGGTCTGTATGGCTGGCATTTGGATCTTTAGCGATTCTTGTTAATGTACTGCCATACGTAGTATTACGAATCTTAGGTAGAAGCATCGGCTGTATTGCGATGCATGTAATGAAGCGCCGACACAAGATCGCTCTGCGTAATCTCCAGCTGTGTTTCCCTGATTTTACGGATTGGCAATGTAAGGACGTAGTACGAAAAAACTTTCAATATACTGGAATGGCGATCATCGAAACCGGTATCGCCTGGTTTTGGCCAGATTGGCGGATACGTCGGATAACCTCTATTGTTGGAAAAGATCGTTTACTCGCTGAGGAAAAGAATGGACGTGGTGTGTTGGTGGTGTGCAGTCACCATTTAAACTTGGAGATAACCGCTCGTATTTTTAGCCGGTTTGCCCAAGGTTATGGCGTTTATCGCCCAAATTCGAATCCTGCTTATGAGTTTATTCAACATCGAGGTCGAACTCGTTTTGGACATCAAATGATTGATCGAAAAGACGTGAAATCAATGATCAAAGTTCTGAAGAGTGGTCATCGACTTTGGTATTTGCCCGACCATGATTATGGCGTTAACCATTCTGTTTTTGCGCCGTTTTTTGCTGTTGAACAAGCGGCGAGTACCGTCGGGTCTAGTGTTCTCATTGATGCAACAAAGTGCGCGGTTATATCTGGCGTTACAGTGAGTAAAAATCACCATTACACGCTGTACATTGGAAAAGACATTAGCGAGTGTTTCGAGAGACGTAATGCGGTTAAAGCGGCAAGCATCTTGAACCAAGAGCTTGAGAAAATGATAAAACGTGATATTCCAGCGTGGATGTGGCTGCACAAGCGGTTTAAAACTCGCCCTGAAGGGTTAGATTGCGTCTATACGTAGAGTATAAAAAAGGTCGACTAAGAGTCGACCTTTTTACTTTTATGACTCAGAGCTTACTCTGCGCTCTCTGAGTTTGTATTGTTAGATTCAGCTTCTTCCTTCGCTTCGACAACCATATCTACCGTTTGGTTATCGATAAGACGAGCCTTGCCTAGGAACGCAGACATCAGAATGACAGCTTGTGTCGTTTCTGGTGTGATCACTTGTAATGTACGAGCATCACGAATGAAGATCTCATCAGGGTGCAGACCTGCAGCTCGAAGTTGGTCGCTTGCATCTTCGATGATCGATGCGTAGTCATCGCGGCCACCGCGAATGGCACTACTGATCCAACGCATTGTACGAGCAAGTACAGGCGCACGTTGACGCTCGTCCAGCGTAAGCAAGCCATTGCGTGAACTCATTGCTAAACCGTCCATTTCACGTACGGTTGGTACACCGATGATTTCAATGTCCATTGCTAGGTCATCAACCATCTTGCGGATAACAGCAAGTTGTTGGAAGTCCTTCTCGCCGAAGCACGCGACATCCGGTTGTACGATGTTAAACAGCTTATTCACAATCGTCGTCACGCCACGGAAATGACCTGGTCGAGACGCGCCTTCGAGAATTGTTGATAGGCCAGGGACATCGACGAAGGTTTGCTTATCCAGACCTTCTGGGTAGATAACTTCTGGTGTTGGCGTAAATACCACATCGACCCCTTCAGAGGTTAACTTGCTTAAGTCTTCCTCTAGCGTGCGTGGGTAATTATTTAAATCGTCAGCACGATCAAATTGCATCGGATTAACAAAGATGCTTACGACAACGATATCAGCGTATTCGCGTGCTTTACGCACTAAAGTTAAGTGGCCTTCGTGAAGGTTGCCCATGGTAGGGACAAACGCCACTTTACGACCTTCACGTTTAAAGGTTTTAAGGTGTTCACGAACTGCTGAGATTTCCGCAAAAGTTTGCATGCATTTATCCTCTAGGCAATGGTATGAGCGTCGTCTGGGAATACACCGTTGGCTACATCTTCAATGTATTTAGTAACGGCTTTGCGCATATCACCTGTTTCAGCAAGAAAGTTTTTGGAGAATTTCGGCATGTAGTTGGCAGAAATACCAAACATATCATGCATTACGAGAATTTGACCATCTGTTACGTTACCTGCACCAATACCGATAACAGGAACGTCAAGCACTTGCGTAATACGTTCAGCAAGCTCAGCTGGTACGCATTCTAGTAAGACGATTTGAGCGCCTGCTTCTTGCAGCGCTAATGCGTCTTTTACCATGCGGTCTGCTTTTTCTTGATCGCGACCTTGGATTTTGTAACCACCAAAAATATTAACAGCTTGAGGAGTTAAACCAAGATGAGCACAAACTGGAACTGATCGTTCAGTGAGCATTTTCACCGTGTCGACAAGCCAGTCACCACCTTCAATTTTTACCATATTGGCACCAGCACGCATCAGTTTAGCCGCATTTTCGCAAGCTTGCTCTGGCGTGGTGTAGCTCATGAATGGCATGTCTGCCATCAACAAACAATTTGGGCTACCAGCACGTACGCAACGAGTATGGTAAGCGATATCATCGACCGTTACTGGCAGAGTATCGTTGTGACCTTGCAAAACCATACCTAGAGAATCACCAACAAGAAGTACTGGCATTTCTTGGCTTTCAAACAGTTGGGCAAAGCTCGCATCATAAGCGGTTGAAGTAGCAAATTTACGACCTTCTTGCTTCCACTTGATTAGGTCGTTGATGGTCATTTTTTTCATGGTTTTATCCTTACTAGGAGTTGGCTATGACTGCCAGATACTGAGGCCGTTTCTATCTACTTGTTCCAGTAGTTCAGAGACCTCGGTCCCATCAGGGAGTTGTAAACTTGGTGCAATTTCCGCAAGAGGGTAGAGTACGAATTCACGCTCTTTCATTCCATAATGAGGAACGATCAGCCTCTCGGAATTAATCACCTCATTGCCATAAAGCACAATGTCGAGGTCCAAGGTTCTTGGTCCCCAGCGTTCGTCTTTACGGACACGACCTTGTTCTTGCTCTATAGCTTGTGTGCAATTGAGCAATTCAATAGGCGTCAAACTGGTGTTAATAGACACAACCGCATTGATGTAATCCGGTTGGTTTTGTGGCCCCATTGGCGTGCTGCTGTATAGCGAAGAAGCTTGAACAAACTCTGATTTAGGCAGCGTTTTTAATGCTTCAATCGCTTGCTTTGCTTGGCTGACAGGATCAGCCAAGTTACTGCCTACCGCAATGTACGCTGTAATCATGATTTGGGCTTACTCTTTTTCTTGCGATAAGTTTTACGGCGGCGCTGGCCTGTTTTCGGTGATTGACCGTCTAAGTCGGCAGCCATTGCTTGACGCATTTCTCGGCCTGCATTTTGAAAAGTTTCCCACCACTTGGCAAGCTTCTGAGTGTCACCACCTTCAATTTCACCGCGCATTTCAAGAAAATCAAAGCCAGCTCTAAATTTATTGAGCTCCATAAGACGGAATGCACGTTTACCGTTACGTCGTGGAAGACGAAGCTGTAACTGCCAAATCTCGCGAATGGTTGCGGTGTGGCGTCTTGGAATGGCAATTGTGCGAACTTGCTCGTCAAGAATGATGTTGCTCGCTTCCATAATGGCGTCGTAATGGCCTAAGTTGCGCTCTTCCATCAGTTCATCGGCTTTCGCACACAGTGGGTACCACAGCATTGCAGCAAACATAAATGCTGGATTGATGCGTTTCCCATCTTCGATGCGCATGTCGGTAGAATCTAGGACAAGATCCAACATCTGCTCAGTGTGAGAGGAGTAATCTTCTGTAAAGTGCGCTGCAATCGTCGGGAATAGTTGCTGGAATAGGTTGTACTCACGCAGTAGGTGGTAGGTTTCTAAGCCATGACCGGATTGCAATAATTTGAGTGACTCTTCAAAAAGACGCGCTGACGGAATGTCACCGAGCAACGGTGCCATGTGTTCGATTGGCGCTGCGGTGTCTTCTTCAATATCAAAGTCTAGTTTTACCGCGAAACGAACCGCACGCAGCATGCGCACAGGGTCTTCACGGTAGCGTGTTTCTGGATCACCAATCAGTCGAATTAGGCGATCTTCTAAATCTTCAATACCACGTGCGTAGTCGTGAATCGAGTAATCTGCGATGTTGTAGTACATCGAGTTAATCGTGAAATCACGGCGCTCAGCATCTTCATCGATGGTGCCGTAGACGTTGTCACGCAGCAGCATACCCTCTTTTGATTGCTGAGAAATGCTCTTATTCTTTTGCTCTTGGTGGTGACCACGGAATGTCGCAACCTCAATGATGTCTCGGCCAAACATAATATGAGCCAAGCGGAAGCGGCGACCAATCAAACGGCAGTTACGAAATAGCTGTTTGATCTGTTCCGGCGTTGCGTTGGTCGCAATGTCAAAATCTTTTGGTTTTTGTCCAAGCAGTAAGTCTCGAACCCCGCCACCCACAAGAAAAGCATCGAAACCAGCACCATTTAGGCGGTACAGTACCTTCAGCGCATTATCACTGATCTGCTTACGCGAAATGTTGTGCTCTTCACGAGTTATTACATTGAGAGCGAGCTCTGGAATTGTGGCAGGTTCGCTTGGTGTATAGTCGTTTGTATTCATGTGCATCTGGCAATAACTGGGTTTAATCCAATCTTGCTTTGGTTAGTTTTATACGCCTCTAGGGCCTAATTTGCGGCTAATG
Organism: Vibrio sp. 811; assembly: GCF_033339195.1. Classification (NCBI taxonomy): domain Bacteria; kingdom Pseudomonadati; phylum Pseudomonadota; class Gammaproteobacteria; order Vibrionales; family Vibrionaceae; genus Vibrio; species Vibrio sp. 811. The sequence goes on along the minus strand of NZ_JAWOUB010000003.1, from coordinate 248,449 downwards.
ATAGCCTACACAATGCCATTTGAGAATCACGGTGTGATCTCGATCTCTGCTGGAAGCTGTTCCAAGCGCCAGTTTTCGCAGCCCCAACGAAGAATATCTTCTATGTTGGCCGCCCTTACGGTTTCAGGTATCTCGAAACCTAAAAATGTCATGGCGCGCAATAGAGTAGGTTTTGGTGTATCTATATCAATAGCCGTCGCGTGATTTTGTTTCGACAATTTATTGCCGTTGTTGTCCATCGCCAATGGTAAATGCAAGTAGCTAACTTCAGGCTGACCAAGTATTTGGTACAGGCTAATTTGACGCCCTGTCGGCTCGATTAAGTCTGCACCTCGCACGACTTCTGTGACGCCTTGGTCGATGTCGTCCAATACTACCGCAAGATTATAAGCAAATAATCCATCTCGACGTTTAATAATGAAATCTTCATTAACGAGTTGCTCTGGAATAGTAATGGTTCCCCGCTTTTGGTCGAGGAAATGAGCGACAGGCTTGGTCATTTTTAGGCGAATCGCGCCGTCTTTCAAGTTTTTATCGCGGCAAGTGCCAGGATAAAAACCGCCATGCTCTTTAATTTGCTTACGAGTACATTGGCAATAATAGGCTTCCCCATTTTCGAGCCATTTGTTTATTTGAGCTTGGTAAAGGTCGTGACGTTCGCTCTGGTATACCACTTCTCCATCCCAATGCAGCTGATAGGCCTTGAGTGCCTCTAGGATAAGTTGCGCTGCACCTGGCATTTCTCTTGGTGGGTCTAAGTCCTCAATACGTACTAACCAAGCTCCGTTTTGTGCTTTCGCTTGAAAATAACTGCCAAGAGCGGCAATCAGTGAACCAAAATGCAGTGGACCAGAAGGAGATGGGGCGAATCGACCTACATAGCGTGTCATGCGTGTATCTCGAATTTAGTAAACAAATAGGGTGCGAAGATAGCCAAAACAAAAAGGGAGCCTGAGCTCCCTTCAACAATCATAATGCTGGGTGATTAACCTTGCATTTGCTTCTCTTTGATTTCTGCAAGTGTTTTACAGTCAATACAAAGGTCAGCGGTTGGACGTGCTTCAAGACGGCGAACGCCAATCTCTACGCCACAAGACTCACAGAAGCCAAAATCGTCTTCTTTGATTTTATCCAAAGTCTTTTCAATCTTCTTGATCAAACGGCGTTCGCGGTCACGGTTACGCAGTTCTAGGCTGAACTCTTCCTCTTGAGAGGCGCGGTCAACTGGATCTGGGAAGTTTGCTGCTTCGTCCTGCATGTGGTGAACAGTACGATCCACTTCAGCTCTTAGCTGGTCGCGCCAAGCTGTTAAGATTTTCGTAAAGTGTTCAACCTGCTCTGGTGACATGTACTCTTCACCAGGTTTTTCCTGATATGGCTCCACGCCGGCAATGGCTAGGATGCCTATCGTTTTCTTCTTTGATTCTGGCATACAGCATCTCCTACTTACACCTAGTCAACTGCTACGCAGTCAATTTAAGGCGGGTATCTATAGCAAAAAGAGGCGGTGCAAGCAAATACTGAATCGCAAAGTTATCGTCAATGTGAAGACGACATCATTTTTTCTCTTAATTGATAAAATCAATAGCGGAAATCAGCTTCATTCCAGTATCGCTCAGTTCAGCTTTGTAGCAGAGAACTTCCACTCCAGCGTCTTGTGCTTGTTTGAGTAATAGTGAATATTTCGCGTCTATATGGTGCGCCGCGGATACTTTTTCAATACCTGAATGTAAAACAGTGAATAAAAGTATGGCTCTACTTCCATTTTGTGCCATTTCTGTGAGCTCTCTCAGGTGTTTTTGTCCCCGAGTCGTGACCGCATCTGGGAAGTATCCTTGTCCAGTAGAGTCGGTCTCATCAAGAAGAGTGACGCTTTTCACTTCTATATAGCACTTTGGCTTGTCGTCTGCGCTGAGCAAGATATCAATTCGGCTATTTTCATTGCCGTATTTCACCTCAGTTTGAAGTGTGTCATAACCATAAAGCTCTGAAATGACATTATTTTCAATAGCCTCTACGGCTAATTGATTGGCACGCGCGGTGTTGATACAAATACGGTGGCCTTGTTCGGTCTCACTCAACTCCCAACTATTGGGGTATTTTCGTTTCGGGTTGTCGGAAGTAGAAAACCAAACTTTGTTTCCGGGCGTTGCACAACCCGTCATTGCACCTGTATTTGCGCAGTGGATTGTACGGATTTCACCAGTATCGAGCTCGATATCGGCAAGAAAGCGTTTATAACGTTTGAGTAGAGTGGCGGACTCTAAAGCGGGTGTGAAATGCATTTGCTTATTTAGACAAAAAATTTTTTATGTACAATGTTGCCACCATTACACCATAAGGTATTTCCTTTGTCACAATTGCCGATTGAAGCCGTGATGCCTGAGTTGCTGACGGCGGTCAAAAATCAACATCAAGTGATCTTAAAAGCGGCGCCTGGTGCCGGTAAGTCGACTTACTTCCCTTTGCAGTTACTCTTAAATCATTCGGTTGCTGGAAAAATCATCATGCTTGAGCCAAGACGACTCGCGGCGCGTAACATTGCCCGTTATCTTGCTGAGCAATTGGGAGAACAAGTTGGTCAACGCGTGGGTTATCGAGTTCGTGGCGAGGCAAAGGTAAGTTCTGCAACGCAGCTGGAGATCGTGACCGAAGGGATCATGACCAGGATGATCCAAACTGACCCTGAACTGGATGGGGTTGATCTACTGATCTTTGATGAGTTTCATGAACGCAGCATTCATGCCGATACCGCTTTGGCATTCAGTTTAGAAGTTCAAGAGGCATTGCGAGACGATCTCAAGCTGGTGGTAATGTCGGCAACGCTTGACCAACAAGCATTACAATCGTTGTTGCCGGAAGCCAGTTACATTGAATCTGAAGGGCGGAGCTTTGATGTGGCAATGCGCTACCAGCCGTTAGGTGTGAACGAGCATTTACCTACGAGTATGGCAAAAACAATAGAAAGTCTTATGAACAAAGAATCTGGATCTTTGTTAGCTTTCCTACCGGGTGTTGGTGCCATAAAACAAGTTGAAGAGCGGTTGTCTCATTTAGCGGATGATATCGACGTATGCCCACTTTATGGTCAACTGAGCTTTGCAGATCAACAAAAAGCGATTACGCCAGCAGAACAAGGTAAGCGTAAAGTCGTTCTAGCGACCAACATTGCAGAAACTTCACTAACGATTGAAGGCATTCGCCTCGTGGTTGATTCTGGGTTAGAGCGTATTGCCCGCTTTGATTTGAAAAACGGTTTAACACGCTTAGAGCAAACACGCATTGCACAGTCTTCAGCGATTCAGCGTGCAGGACGAGCGGGACGAATAGAAGAGGGCATTTGTGTTCGTCTTTATTCTGAAAGCCAGTTCAAGCAGCAACCGCTGGTTCCCCAACCCGAAATTTTGCACTTCGATTTGGCTAGTTTAGTTATGGAGCTTGCCTTTTGGGGAACGGGTGATATCCACGATCTAAAGTGGCTTGATGTTCCCGCTAATGCGTCATTGGAACAAGCGAAGCAGCTATTGGTGTCATTGGGACTACTGACGGAAAAAGGGCAATTAACGTCCGAAGGAAAACAGGCGCATGAACTAGGCGTTGAGCCTCGTGCGGCTGCGATGCTAATTAAAGCGCTATCTTACAGTGATAAGATGTTAAATGCTGCTTTGGCGGCGGTCGCACTGATTGAAGAGCCAGAGAGAAATGTTACCAATATCGCTCATAGCTTGCATCGTTGGCTTGTTGGTACTCATCCAAAAAAGTCGATGTTGTTCAAGCGTGCTCAATCTCTGGCGTACAAATTGGATACGGTATTTGACCTGAAAGGCGTGGATGAAGATGCATTACCGCTGGTGTTAAGTTTGGCATTTCCAGATCGCATTGCGCAGCAGCGCACAAATCAATTTGGGCGATTTACTTTGGCTAATGGTCATGGTGCAGAATGTCATCAGGAAGACATGCTAGGTGGCTGTGAGTATTTGGTTGCCGTTGACTTAATGCGTTCTCATTCTAATTCAAGTCAAATTCATTCGGCATGTGAATTGGATGTCAATATATTGCGAACGACCTTTGATACGCTATTTTCGTCTGAAGAAGTAGTGGACTGGGATGAAAAAAGAGGCCGTCTAATAGCTGAGCGACAAACAAAACTCGGTCTGCTGGTCGTTGAACGCGAGCCGTTGCCAAGCCCGGGCAAAGAAAAAATGACACAAGCTTTACTCACGTATGTCCGCCGCCAGGGCTTACAGAGTCTAAACTGGACACCGGCAGCGGAGAGCTTGTTGGCTCGGATTCGTTGTGCGGTGGAATGGTTACCTGAGCAGTCATGGCCAGTGTTTGATGAAGCCAGTTTGCTGGATTCATTAGAGGAGTGGTTAGAACCATACATGACGTCTGTCAGCTCGGTTAAAGACCTGAGCAAGATAAACTTGGTCGAAGCGCTTAATGCTCTATTAGGTTGGCCACTCAATCAACAACTGGATGAATGGTTACCTGAGCATTACCAACTACCCACAGGTTCAAAGAAGCGTATCCGTTACCAATATGGCCACGAGCCGATATTATCGGTGCGTATGCAAGAAGTATTTGGGGAGAGTGGTTCCCCAACGGTAGCTCTTGGCCGCAAGCGTTTGGTGCTTGAACTGCTTTCACCGGCACAACGTCCATTGCAAGTAACGTCGGACTTGGCGGCTTTCTGGAACGGAAGCTACAAAGACGTTCAAAAAGAGATGAAAGGGCGCTACCCAAAACACGTTTGGCCAGATGATCCTGCCAATCATGTAGCAACAACGAAAACAAAAAGACAATTGAATAATGACTGACAGCAAGAAGCCTAGCGCGAAAAAAGCGCCAGCGAAGAAAAGTACAACCAATAAAGGAACCGCAAAACAGACTCGACGTACGCCGAGTAAAAAGCCGACTAACGAGAAACGTTCGTGGTTGAAAGTTCTGTGGTCGTTTAGCTGGAAAGCTGGCGTTGCACTTGCCGCTGTTTTGCTGTTTGTTGGGATTTACTTAGATAGTGTGGTGAAAGAACGCTTTGAAGGTCAGCTGTTTGAGCTGCCAACGGTGGTTTATGCCCGTATCTTGAATCTAAGCCCTGGTGAGAATATCACCATCCAAGAACTGCGCAACGAGCTAGATGTGTTGAATTACCGTAAAGTGAGTCAACCTCGTTACCCAGGCGAATATTCCTCTTCTTCCACTCGGATTGAATTGATTCGTCGTCCATTCGAGTTTGCCGATGGTCCCGAGCCGGATCGTCACATTATGCTGCATTTCTCTGATTCCGGCTTGCAACGTATTCAGTCTTTAGAATCTCGAGGAGACCTTGGTTACTTGCGCCTAGAACCGAAGATGTTGGGCATGCTGGAGAAAGACCGTGATGAACAGCGCCTTTTCTTACGTCGTGATCAGTTCCCTGAAATTTTGGTGGATGCACTGCTTGCGACCGAAGACCGGGATTTTTATCAACATGACGGGGTGTCACCGCTGGCGATTGCACGTGCATTGGTTGCGAACATTAAGGCGGGTCGTACTGTTCAAGGTGGTAGTACGCTGACTCAGCAATTGGCAAAAAACCTGTTTTTGACTCGTGATAAAACACTGTGGCGTAAAGTTCGAGAAGCGTATATCGCGCTAATTTTGGATTACCGTTACAGCAAAGATCGTATCTTAGAAGCCTACCTAAACGAAGTGTACCTAGGTCAAAGTGGAGGTGAAGCGATCCACGGGTTTGGCTTGGCGTCGCGTTACTATTTTGGGCAGCCAATTCAGGAGTTGCGAATCGATCAATTGGCGATGTTAGTTGGGATGGTAAAAGGACCGTCTTACTACAACCCAATTCGTTACCCTGAGAGAACGAAAGAGCGTCGTGATCTCGTTCTGCGCCTGTTAATGCAGCAAAACATGTTGACTTCAGAGCAGTATGAACAAGCTGTAAGTCGTCCACTCGATACGCAAAGCAAGCCACGTATTGCGAGCCGTCAGCCAGCTTATTTCCAACAATTGAGTATTGAATTAAAAGAAAAAGTTGGGGAGCGATTTAAGGCAGAGACCGGACTGCGCGTATTTACGTCTCTGGACCCAGTATCGCAAAGCAAAATGGAACAAGCTATCGCGAAAAAGATCCCAGAACTAGCTAAACGGGGTGGTAAAGAGTTAGAAGCCGCAGCTGTGGCCGTTGATCGCCATAGTGGTGAAATCCGTGCGATGGTAGGTGGTAAACGTGTCGGTTATGAAGGCTTTAACCGCGCGCTCAATGCCAGTCGTCCGATTGGTTCTTTAGTGAAACCAGCGATTTACTTAACGGCTCTAGAACAACCGGATAAATACAACCTAGGCACGACGCTACACGACACGCCGTTAAGTCTGAAGAGCAGTAAAGGTAACGTGTGGACGCCGCGCAACTACGATAGAAAATATCGTGGTGATGTGCCACTTTACATTGCTTTAGCGAAATCACTTAACGTACCGACCGTGCGCTTAGGTATGGCACTTGGCATTCCTGAAGTGTCCAATACTTTAGAGCGTTTGGGCGTGAACAAAGACGAAATTCGCCCAGTGCCTTCGATGTTTTTGGGTTCGTTTTCTTTGACGCCATTCGAAGTTGCACAGATGTATCAGACTCTGACGAATTCAGGTAAGCGTGCAAAACTGACCGCTCTGCGCTCAGTCATGGATATGGAAGGTAATGTGCTGTATCAATCCTTGCCTCGTTCATCAAGAGCCGTGGATGAACAAGCTGCATGGCTAACGACCTACGCGATGAAACAAGGGGTTGCTCAAGGCACTGGCCGCTTCTTACAAAGCCAGTTTGGTTGGGCTGCATTGGCAGGAAAAACGGGTACCAGTAATGACAACCGCGATAGTTGGTTTGTCGGTGTTGATGGTCGTGAGGTGACGACAATTTGGCTAGGCCGTGACGATAATAAACCCGTGAATCTAACAGGGTCGAGTGGTGCATTACGAGTGTACGCAGAGTACTTGAAGCAGCGTATTCCTGAGCGTTTAGAGCTCCCATGGCCAAGAGAAATCACCACATTAGGGTTCAAGCCTACATCTGATGGAGGTTTAGAAATGAACTGCCGTAGTGATTACAAACTGCCGGTTTGGGATAAAACCGGTCAGATAAAGCAACAGTGTGAGAAGAAATCAAACTGGTTAAATAGCATATTTGATTGGTAGCATCGCCAAATCAACAACATTAGCTTGTTTATCTGATTAATTCTTAGTACATATTAGGGCGTGTTAGTACAGTACTGCTAGCACGCCCTACTTGATCAGATATTCAATAAAGGAAGAAGTGAATGTTCAAAAAGCTGTTATCAAGCCCATCGGTTCGCAACTTTGCGCTTTGGGTTAGTACCTTTTTGATGATCACTCCTTCTGTTTCCCTCGCAAACTCTCTAACAAAAACGGATGACTTGGAACCTCGACCAAAGGTGGCGGTTGTGCTCGCTGGTGGCGGAGCGAAAGGGGCGGCACACATTGGGGTTTTAAAAGCATTGGAAGAAATGCAGATCCCTGTCGATATTGTGACCGGTACCAGTATGGGCGCCTATGTGGGTGGGCTCTATGCCACGGGGATGAGTGCTGATGAAATTGAGAGTTTTATCTACACCGTCGATTGGGGCAGCGGTTATCGAGATCGTGTTGACCGTAGCCAACGTCGAGTTCGTGACAAAGAGTATGAAGACCGCTATCAAATTAATACCGATCTCGGCTTAAGGTTCGGTGAGGTACGAGCACCAACGGGTGTGGTGCAAGGCCAGAACATGTTGCGAGTATTGCGTGAGACTACAGGGAACTTAGGGCGATTCGATTCTTTTGATGATCTTGCCATTCCCTATCGTTCTGTTGCGACAGATATTCTTGCCCTAGAAGAAGTCGTACTGGGCAATGGTTACCTTGTGGACGCCATGATGGCTAGCATGTCTGTACCAGGAGCGCTTCCTCCCTATAAGCTCAATGGCCATATGCTTGTCGATGGCGGTGTCGTCAATAACATGCCTGTCGATGTGGCTCGCGCCATGGGGGCTGATGTCGTTATTGCCGTCGATATTAGCACCGACTACAAAACCGAAGATGAATTTACGGGGCTGTTTACTGTCGCGGACCAACTCTCTAACTATCTCGTTCGTCGTAGTACACAACAGCAAGTGGACGAGCTTGAACCTCAAGATATCTATATTCGTCCCAATGTGGGCACCATGGAAACTGTCGAGTTCGACAAAATGCCTTGGGCTTTTCAAGCTGGGTACGATATTACCAAGCAGTTAAAAGACAAGCTGAAAGGGTTGCGCTTGTCCAATGCGGACTATCAAAAATACATCGATCGCAAACAAGAAGTTCGTAAAACTTTGATTTATGGCGATCAGCGTGTGGTTGATGACATAGTGATTGTTAATAACACGCACTACAGCGATGTGTTGTTGACGAATCGTATTGAATTAGAAACCGGACGTCGTATTTCAACGGCCGAAATTGAGAAAGCCGTTGAAAACCTCTACGCGTTAGATCGGTTCGAGCTCATCACTTATCACTTTGAAGAGGTTGATGGTGAGACATTGTTGGTTTTTGATGTTAACGAGAAGTCGTGGGGGCCTAATTATCTCAACTTCCGATTTTTTCTTGAAGATGACTTCGATACAGATAGCCAGTACGGCATAGGAATATCGACCAACTTTACCAACTTGAACTCTCATGGCGCGGAGTTGGCGTTCAACGTAGAAATGGGCACGGATAAGCTGATTGAAGCTGAGTTGTATTCCCCTGTTTTATCTAGCCAAGAACTTTTTGTATCGGGGCGAATTTCCTATGGTAGTGAGAGCCGAAACTTACCTTTAACAGAGCCTCAAGCACCAGATTTAGAGTCAGTAAATGACTTTTTTCCGGTCACTTACGATGATTTTACAACAGAGTTAGCGATAGGTATCCAACCCACATTGTGGCAAGAACTTCGATTTGGCGCTCGCTACTCAACCGGAGATATTGAGCTTTCTACTTTGGCTTCTGCTGGTAAATTGGATTTTGAACGTCGTGGCCTGTTTGCCAATTATCGCCTAGATACACTTGATGATTTCGCATTTCCGACTCGTGGGCTTTTAGTCGATCTCGAATATTTAGTGTCTCATGATCAAAGTCCTCAAGGCGTTAGCCTTTTAGAAACTGACAAAATTATTGAAGATACCGTTTATGAAATCTCTGCACGATTTAAAGGTGCAGTGAGTCATCAGCGTCATACTTTAGTCGGACATGCTGAATATAGTTTTGTAGAGAGTAAAAACTCATCTTTACCGCTTGATCCCAGAGAGTTGGGCGGCTTCTTAAGCCTATCGGGAATCCCAAGAAATAGCCTGATCGGACAGAACTTATTTTTCAGCAGTTTGGTGTACCGATATAAGTGGTTTGATAATGATTTCGGATTGTTTGAAGCTCCAGTCTACCTGGGCGCATCGGTCGAATATGGCGGTGTTTGGTCTGATAATGATCTGAAACTAAACGAAGCGCCGCTTTACAATGCTGGCTCCATCTTCTTTGGTGTTGACTCACCAATAGGACCAATAATGTTGGCATACGGTCGTACCGAGCAAGATTTGGATGCTGTGTATTTGATCGTAGGAACATCGTTTAATTAATCGGGTATGAGAAAGCAAAAACTTGGCATATTTGGTCAAAATTAGCAGAACTTTAGTCGTAAGTTGCTATGTTGGTCAAAATGATAAGATTTTAATTTAAGGTTAAATTTGCTATTATTTTGCCCACAGTTTGGCCTCTACGGCGCTGTTTCTCAATCATAATTGAATGAAAACAAGGGCAATGGAGAGCCAAGTTTCCAAGGATGTTCACTCCTTTACTTTAACAATAGTAATAATAGAGGAGGAACCGCAATGAGAGGAAAAAGTCGTGCTTGAAGCCTACCGTAAACACGTCGAAGAGCGTGCTGCTGAAGGAGTTGTTCCTAAACCGCTAGACGCAGAACAAGTTGCTGGACTTGTAGAACTTCTGAAAAATCCCCCGCAAGGTGAAGAAAAAGTCATTCTTGACCTACTTGAAAACCGTATCCCTCCAGGTGTTGATGAAGCTGCTTATGTAAAAGCGGGTTTCCTAACAGCAGTAGCAAAAGGTGAAGTTAAATCACCATTAGTGAGTCGTGAAAAAGCGGCTGAACTGCTAGGCACTATGCAAGGTGGTTACAACATCGAACCGCTAGTTGAGCTATTGGATGATGAAGCACTGGCAGAGATCGCAGTAAAAGCGCTGTCTCATACGCTGCTGATGTTTGATGCTTTCTATGACGTAGAAGAGAAAGCGAAAGCAGGCAATGCGCATGCACAGAAAGTACTTCAATCATGGGCTGATGCTGAGTGGTTCCTTTCTAAGCCTAAGCTTGAAGAAAAAGTCACTCTAACCGTATTTAAAGTAACAGGTGAAACGAACACGGATGACCTTTCACCTGCACCTGACGCTTGGTCTCGCCCTGATATCCCAGTACACGCACTGGCGATGCTTAAAAACGAGCGTGAAGGAATAAACCCTGATCAACCGGGTACTATTGGCCCGATCAAGCAAATTGAAGAGTTAAAAGACAAAGGCCATCAATTGGTTTACGTTGGTGATGTTGTTGGTACTGGCTCTTCACGTAAATCTGCAACCAACTCAGTGCTTTGGTTTATGGGTGATGATATCCCTTACGTTCCAAACAAACGAGCTGGTGGGTATGTGCTTGGTGGCAAAATTGCCCCTATCTTCTTTAACACAATGGAAGATGCTGGCGCACTACCAATTGAAGTTGACGTAACTAAGCTCAACATGGGCGATGTTATCGATGTTTACCCATATGAAGGTAAAGTTTGCAACCACGAAACTGGTGAGGTTCTAGCTGAGTTCTCGCTAAAAACAGAAGTACTGATTGATGAAGTTCGTGCTGGTGGTCGTATCCCATTGATCATCGGTCGTGGTTTGACAGACAAAGCGCGTCAATCGCTAGGTCTTGAGCCTTCGGATGTATTCCGTAAACCTGGTGAAATCGCAGATTCTGGCAAGGGTTACACGCTTGCACAGAAAATGGTTGGTAAAGCGTGTGGCGTAGAAGGCATTCGCCCTGGTACCTACTGTGAGCCGAAAATGACGACAGTAGGTTCGCAAGATACTACTGGCCCTATGACTCGTGATGAACTTAAAGACTTGGCGTGTCTCGGCTTCTCTGCTGATCTTGTCATGCAGTCTTTCTGTCACACATCGGCTTATCCAAAACCAGTAGACGTTAACACTCACCATACACTTCCGGACTTTATTATGAACCGCGGTGGTGTATCTCTTCGTCCTGGTGACGGTATTATCCACTCATGGCTAAACCGTATGCTGCTGCCGGATACTGTCGGTACGGGTGGTGACTCACATACTCGTTTTCCTCTGGGTATTTCATTCCCAGCTGGCTCGGGCTTGGTTGCCTTTGCAGCTGCGACAGGCGTTATGCCGCTAGACATGCCAGAGTCAATCTTGGTTCGTTTTAAAGGTGAAATGCAACCGGGTATCACACTGCGTGATCTTGTTCATGCCATCCCTTACTACGCGATTCAGCAAGGTCTACTAACGGTAGAAAAAGCGGGCAAGATCAACGAATTTTCTGGCCGTATCCTTGAGATTGAAGGTTTAGAAACTCTAACGGTTGAGCAAGCATTTGAGCTTTCTGATGCATCTGCAGAGCGTTCGGCGGCAGGTTGTACTGTGAAATTGTCTCAAGAGTCGATCGAAGAGTACTTAAACTCTAACATCGTGATGCTGAAGTGGATGATCTCTGAAGGCTACGGTGATCGCCGTACTATCGAGCGCCGCATTACTGCAATGCAAGAGTGGCTAGCAAACCCTGAGTTGATGCAAGCAGATAAAGACGCTGAATACGCACATGTGATTGAAATCGATATGGCTGAAATCAATGAGCCAGTACTATGTGCACCGAATGACCCAGATGACGCTCGTTTGTTGTCTGAAGTACAAGGCACAGCGATTGATGAAGTGTTCATCGGTTCTTGTATGACGAACATCGGTCACTTCCGCGCAGCAGGTAAATTGCTTGATAAGTTCAATGGCCAGTTAGCGACGCGCCTTTGGGTAGCGCCACCAACAAAGATGGATAAAGACCAACTGATTGAAGAAGGCTACTACGGTATCTTCGGACGTGCAGGGGTGCGTATTGAAACGCCAGGGTGTTCACTTTGTATGGGTAACCAAGCGCGTGTTGCAGATAAATCAACAGTAATGTCGACTTCAACGCGTAACTTCCCGAACCGTCTGGGTACTGGTGCGAATGTTTACCTATCGTCAGCTGAGCTAGCTGCAGTAGGTGCAATCCTAGGTAAGATTCCAACCAAAGAAGAATACCTAGAATACGCGAAGCAAATCGACGCTACGGCAACGGATACGTACCGCTACTTGAACTTCCATAAAATGGATCAATATACCAAGAAAGCGGACGAAGTGATCTTCCAAGAACCGGCATAATCAGAAATGCACAATTCGAAAGCACCTCATATGAGGTGCTTTTTTTATGGGAGCAATTCGCTATACTCGCACCAAATTGATACGAAATAGGCAATCTCGGTGGAATTTGAATTCATTCGTAACACGTTGATGGGCGAGTACTACGTAAAATGTAGCATGGGACATGAGATTGTAGGGCGCTGGTTGCAAGAAGAAATTGGCAAAGATCCGATGAAGATTGCACAAGTTGAAAAGCTAATTGAGCAGTCATTTTTAGCGCCTTCTCAGGAGCATAACCTAACAGGCACGGAAATTAGCTTGATGATTCAGGGCGACGAAGTTCTTGTACAAGAAAACGCATTAGCCCATGAATATGATGTCGAGATGGAAAGTGAGTTCGACTTCTACAATGCAGAAAGTACAGCAAGTTGTGGGATAGAGGATTTCATGACACTTATCGAACAATGGAAAGACTTTTTGAACATTTAATGCACAGTTTTGGGTAACTTCTCTGCCGTTGCTTTAAATTTGTGAAAAGGGCGCACCGATATGGTGCGCTCTTTTTGTTTATAGATATGTAAATTGAGGTTAGCTTTTATTATTCAATGACTTAGAAACTTGGCACGTAGATTGGATTATAAGAAGTGTTTCAGGATGAAAGCTTCGGAGATAACTCAATGAAAATAATCAATGCCATTATTAAGCCGTTTAAATTAGACGATGTACGAGAAGCATTGGCTGATGTCGGTATCGAAGGGATGACAGTATCAGAAGTTAAAGGGTTCGGTCGTCAAAAAGGTCATACGGAATTGTACCGCGGTGCAGAGTATCAAGTTGATTTCCTACCAAAGGTGAAAATTGAAATCGCGACTCACGCAGACAATGTAGATCGTGTTGTTGAAGCAATTACAAAAGCTGCGCAAACCGGAAAAATCGGCGACGGTAAAATTTTTGTTTACGATCTGAACCAAGCGGTGCGTATCCGAACTGGCGAAATGGACGCAGAAGCACTTTAAGAATTCAAAGGATTGGAGATACTTATTATGGAATTAGCAACAACAGTAACCGAGTTACGTTACGCACTTGACACCTTTTTCTTCCTCATTTCCGGTGCGTTGGTAATGTGGATGGCAGCAGGCTTTGCGATGCTAGAGGCTGGCCTTGTGCGCTCTAAAAACACAACAGAAATTCTTACGAAGAACATCTGTTTGTACGCCATCGCATGTACGATGTTTCTGATTGTCGGTTATAACATCATGTATGTCGATAATGGAGAAGGAGGCTGGTTACCTTCATTTGGTACGTTAATTGGTACTCAAGGTGAAGGGGCCGACCACTCTTTAGAGTCTGACTTCTTCTTCCAAGTTGTCTTCGTTGCAACTGCCATGTCCGTCGTTTCTGGTGCGGTAGCTGAGCGCATGAAGCTTTGGTCTTTCTTGATTTTCTCTGCGATTTTAACTGCGTTTATCTATCCAATGGAAGGTTACTGGACATGGGGTGGAGGCTTCCTAGCAGAAGCTGGATTTAGTGACTTTGCGGGTTCTGGTATCGTACATATGGCTGGTGCTTCTGCTGCTCTTGCTGGTGTGTTACTGCTTGGCGCGCGTAAGGGTAAGTACGGTAAAAATGGTGAAATCTATCCGATTCCAGGTTCTAACATGCCTTTGGCAACGTTGGGTACTTTTATCCTTTGGTTTGGCTGGTTTGGATTTAACGGTGGCTCTCAGTTGATGGTTTCAGATTTTGAGAATGCTACAGCGGTAGGTCAGATCTTTCTAAACACTAACGCAGCAGCGGCTGCCGGTGCAATTGCGGCGCTATTCGTTTGTAAAACTACTTGGGGTAAAGCCGATTTAACGATGATCCTCAATGGCGCGCTAGCTGGCTTGGTTGCCATCACTGCAGACCCTCTATCGCCATCACCACTGTACGCGGTTGCGATTGGTGCAGTGTCGGGTGCACTAGTTGTATTCAGTATCATTGCTCTAGATAAACTTAAAATTGACGATCCAGTAGGTGCTATCTCAGTTCACGGTGTGTGTGGTTTCTTCGGCCTAATGGTAGTGCCACTGAGCAACGGTGATGCAACGTTTGGTGCACAGCTTTTAGGTGCCGTAGTTATCTTTGCTTGGGTATTTGGTGCCAGCCTAGTTGTGTGGGCAATCTTGAAAGCAACCGTTGGGATTCGCGTTACAGAAGATGAAGAAATGGAAGGCATGGACATGCATGATTGTGGTGTTGGTGCTTACCCAGAGTTTGTTACGGTGAAATAATCATTAGCTTGTAATAAATGGTTACACACTTAACACAATAAAACCTGCTCCGATGAGCAGGTTTTTTAATATTCGTCATTGTCTTCTTATTGAACATACATATAATAACGCAACTGATAAACGTTATCATTAGCATGGTAAAGGATTAAACAATGAAAAAACTGCTAACTCTTTCAGCACTAACTTGCGCTACTCTAGCTCCAACAGCAATGGCTGCTGAAGAAGTGAACGTCTACTCTTACCGTCAACCTTTCCTAGTTGAACCTATGTTCAATGAGTTCACTAAAGAAACTGGTATCAAAGTAAACGTAAAATTTGCTAAAAAAGGCTTAGCAGAAAAGCTAGCTCAAGAAGGTGAGTACAGCCCTGCTGACGTTATTCTTACGACAGACATCAGCCGTCTAGCTGAACTGACAAACAAAGGTTTAGTTCAGAAAGTCGATAGCAAAATCATTGAAGAAAACGTACCTGCTCAATACCAAGATAAAGAGAATGAGTGGTTTGCTCTAACTCTACGTTCTCGTAGCGTTTATTCATCACGTGATCGCGTAGGTAAACTAGGCGCAGATTTCAACTACGCAGACTTAGCTAAGCCAGAGTTCAAAGGTAAAATTTGTACTCGTAGCGGTAAGCACCCGTACAACGTTTCTCTAGTTTCAGCAATGATTGCTCACAATGGCGAAGCAGAAACCAAAGAGTGGTTAGAAGGCGTGAAAGCAAACCTTGCTCGCAAACCACAAGGCAACGATCGTGCACAAGTTAAAGCGATCAAAGAAGGCCTATGTGATGTTTCTCTAGGTAACAGCTACTACCTAGGTAAAATGGTTAACGACAAAGAGCAAAAAGCTTGGGCTGATGCAGTTTACATCAACTTCCCTAACCAAGAGACTACAGGCACTCACGTGAATATCTCTGGTATGGCGATGGCTAAGTACTCTCCAAACAAAGACAATGCTGTGAAGCTAATGGAATTCCTAACGGGTGACAAAGCGCAGCAAATGTACGCAGAAGTTAACTACGAGTACCCAGTTAAAGAAGGCGTGAAGCGTTCTGAGCTTGTGGAATCTTGGGGTGACTTTAAAGCAGACAAGCTTTCTCTAGACGATATTGCAGCCAACCACGAAGCGGCAATTAAGCTATTAGATGAAGTGAAATTTGACCTTTAATTCCTTGTGGGGGTATAACAGTACCCCCATTTGATTAAAGGATATGAGATGTATTTGCAACAGCATTTGTATTTCATACAGCCTGCAGTAATTAGGCGATGAAAGATAAACACTCTTTATGGAAAACCAGTAGTGGGGTAATAACTCTGCTACTGGTTTTGCCGATCTTAGCGATCTTCTACACCGCAATTGGTGAAACGGATGATTTGTTTGCTCATTTAATGGCAACGGTCATGCCGACTTATATTTTTAACACGGTTGCGCTAACTGTTGGCGTAATGGTGCTGTCCTTAATTCTTGGTATTCCAAGCGCTTGGATAATGGCCATGTGTAAACTGCCGACCGAAAAATGGTTGCAGTGGGCATTGGTGCTACCTCTTGCAATGCCAGGTTATATCATTGGTTATATTTTTACTGATTGGTTTGATTTTGCAGGCCCGATTCAGATCTTTTTGCGTGATGTAACCGGATGGGGACCTGGCGAGTATTGGTTCCCTGACATTCGTACGTTGCCTGGTGCGACCTTTGTGTTGGCTTTGGTGTTGTATCCTTACGTGTATTTATTGTGCCGGGCTGCGTTTATGGAGCAAAATGTATCTTTATTGCAAAGCGCGCGTTTGCTCAAGTGCTCTCCATGGGAAAGCTTTTGGCGCATCTCGATGCCGTTAGTAAGACCCTCTATCGCAGTAGGTTTATCATTGGTCGCAATGGAGACCATCGGTGACTTTGGTACGGTAAGTTACTTCGCGGTGAATACGTTAACCACAGCGGTCTACGATACTTGGTTGGGGTACTCTAATCTTAATGCGGCAGCCAAGATTTCTGCCATGATGCTCGTCATTGTAGTACTGCTTCTTAGTGCCGAACGATACAGCCGCCGTAAACAAAAGCTTTTTCAAAGCCAATTTAACAGTCACGAAGATTTTCGTTACGAGTTGACGGGCTGGAAAAAGTGGACCGCGCTGGTTTGGTGTTGGGGCTTGGTTTCAGTCGCTTTTATTTTGCCGCTACTACAGCTGATTGATTATGCGATCACTTATTTTGCGCAGAGTTGGACCTCAGAGTTTCGTGAATACGCATGGAATAGCTTAGTTGTGTCTGTTATTGCTGCGATTATTGGTGTTGCTGTCGCACTGATCGTTAACTTTACCCATCGAGTCAGTGGTAAACGAGAAAGCTTGGCATTTATGCGTCTTTCTTCTATGGGCTATGCAGTACCAGGAACGGTACTAGCCATCGGTGTGATGGTCGCTGTGCTGTTTATGGATCATCGTGTCAACGATGTTGCTAAAGCCATGGAGTGGGGAAGGCCGGGACTTATCTTTTCTGGTTCCATGTTCGCACTAGTATTTGCCATGGTTGTGCGCTTTTCCGCGGTAGCGATTGGTAGTATCGAAAGTAATTTAAATAAAATTTCTCCGTCGTTAGATATGGCATCGCGCACTATGGGTTGTAAGCCCAATGCCATGCTGTGGCGCGTGCACTTTCCGCTGGTTAAGCGCGGTGCACTGATTGCGGCTTTATTAGTGTTTATCGAGTCGATGAAAGAGCTTAATGCGGCTTTGTTACTTCGTCCGTTTAACTTTGAAACACTAGCCACATACGTTTATAACTTCGCCTCGGATGAGCATTTAGAATTGGCCGCTTTGCCAGCGGTTCTGTTGGTTCTTGTTGGGTTGATCCCGCTTGTTGTTGTTAACCGTTCACTGGAGCAAAATCACTGATGAGCTGTGCATTATCAATTAAAAACCTAACGTGCCAATATGACGATCAAACTGTACTCGAATCATTGTCTCTTGAGGTAGAACAAGGGCAGATTGTCTGTTTGCTAGGAGCCAGTGGCTGTGGGAAAACAACACTATTAAAGGCCGTTGCGGGATTATTGCCGTTAACGTCAGGCGAAATGAGTCTAAATTGCGTCACAATTGATGATGGGGAAAACTGGTTGCCGCCAGAACAGCGTAATATCGGGATGATTTTCCAAGATTACGCACTTTTTCCTCACTTGACGGTGGAGCAAAACATTGCCTTTGGCTTAAAGCAGTGCTCGACAAAAGAGAAAAATGCCAAAGTTCAAGAGATGTTAGAACTCGTGCATCTTCAAGGTTATGGCGATCGTTATCCTCATCAATTGTCTGGTGGACAGCAGCAGCGTGTTGCGATTGCTCGCTCATTAGCTTACAGCCCAGACTTATTGTTACTTGATGAACCGTTTTCTAATATTGATACGCAAGTTCGCCATGAGTTGATAAGTGAGATCCGTAAGATTTTTAAGGCCCAAGGTGTGACTGCCATTTTTGTTACGCATAGCCGTGAAGAGGCTTTTGCTTTCGCCGATAAAATGGCAGTGATGAACAATGGAGTCATCGAGCAATATGGCACAGCATCTGAGCTTTACTACCAGCCTTCAAGTAAATTTGTCGCTGATTTCTTAGGTGGTGGCAGTTACCTTGCTGCTAAACGGGTTTCGAATTCAGAATATGAAACCCACTTGGGCGTGGTTGAAGCCACGGCTCAACAAGATATTCCAGTACAGGCGGAGTGCTCTTTACTGCTAAGACCGCAGCATGTGCAAATTCAATCCGATGAAGATAGTTCGGTAACCGTATTGGAACAGCATTTTATGGGTGATCACTGCCGTTATGTGATTAACGCGAATGGTGACCGTTTGTTAGCTACAGCTTCGCAAGCATTAAATATAGGTGAGTCCGTCGCGGTGAAAATTGAAACGCAAGGCGTCCTGGCATTTGCTTAACGCTCCTGAGTATCTTTTCTATCTCGTTTACGACTTCCCAACATACAATAAAAAAGCCCGGCTGTGGAGCCGGGCAAGTGCTCTTCTCCTGTTGATGAGCGCCTTTTCAGACAGCGTTGACTCTCATCATAGTGCTCGAAGCGGGCACAAGGT
Source organism: Vibrio sp. 811 (assembly GCF_033339195.1). Taxonomy (NCBI): domain Bacteria; kingdom Pseudomonadati; phylum Pseudomonadota; class Gammaproteobacteria; order Vibrionales; family Vibrionaceae; genus Vibrio; species Vibrio sp. 811. The sequence goes on along the minus strand of NZ_JAWOUB010000003.1, from coordinate 229,619 downwards.
TCAGTTATAAAGACAAGAAGTCTTTAAACTGTTGAAGAACACGTTCCGCAGTGTCCTTATCTTGCATCTCTGCAAAAATTCGTAGCAGTGGCTCAGTGCCAGAGAAGCGAGCGATGATCCAACCGCCGTTCTTGAAGTAGACTTTCGCACCATCTTCATAGCTGACTTTTTCGATTTCAAACTCAAACTCAGGCAACTGCTTTTCAACATAAATCTTGTTGAACAGTACGTCTTTTTGCGCTGGTTTGAACTTGCAATCGCCTTCTGCCATGTAGGCATAGCCGTACTTGCCGTAGATTTCATCCAGCAACTCAGACAGCTTCTTGCCGGTTACTGAAATCATTTCTACCAATAGGCTTGATGCGAATACGCCGTCTTTACCTTTGATGTGGCCGCGAATGGTTAGGCCACCAGAGCTTTCCCCGCCAATCAGTGAGTCATCCGCTTCCATTTGGGAGCTGATGTGCTTAAAGCCTACAGGAACCTCAAAGCATTTCTCGCCATGATCTTCGGCGACTTTATCGAGAAGGTGGGTGGTTGCGATGTTACGTACCACGGAGCCTTTCCAGCCTTTGTATTCAAGTAGGTAGTAGTAAAGCAGCAGTAGCACTTCATTTGGATGAATGAAGTTACCTTTTTCGTCGATAATACCAAGACGGTCCGCATCGCCATCAGTACCGATGCCAATATCGTAACCTTGCTCTTTCACTAGGTGCATCAAACGGTAGAGTGTTGCAGCGCTTGGCGAAGGCATTAACCCACCGAAGTCTGGGTTTTTGCCATCGTTAATCACATCAACGTCACAGCGGCCGTTGATTAATACGGTTTGCAGTGCGTTTTTCGCGACACCAAACATTGGGTCGATCAAAACACGTAAATTCGCCTTCTTGATCGCTCCGATGTCGATAAAGTCGATGATTGAGTCAACGAATTCGTTCATCGGATTGATGATTTCAATCAGCTTATCTTCAACCGCTTGTTCAAAGTCGACGCTTTTTACATCTTGCGCAGTGAGCGCGTCTATTTGTGATTCGATTTTTTGGGTGATGATTTCATCTGCGTCACGACCACCTTCAATGAAGACTTTAATGCCGTTGTAATCGGCAGGGTTGTGTGATGCGGTAATACATGCCGAGTATGCGCAGCCCATTTCTTTCGCTTTAAACATTACGATAGGTGTTGGGACAAATTTGTCGATAAAGCTAACCATAATGCCGTTTGCTGCTAGAACTTCAGCGAACCAACGACCTGCTTTATCGGAAAGAAAACGACGGTCATAGCCAATCACAAAACCGCGATCAGCAACCGATTCGTTATTCGTGATGTTTGCAACTGCTTGGGCAACCAAGCGTACGTTATCTTTGGTGAACTCCTCACCAATAAATGCACGCCAACCGCCTGTACCAAATTTGATCATGATTCGATCCTCGATAAGAGCGGCATCCCACCGCGTCTTAAATCTTTGCTAGCGAACCGATGCACTTGTAAAACATAAATGCACCGGATAAATCAAAAGGGGAGAAGGACTCCCCCAAAAGATGATTAACCTAGAGTAACGATAACTTCGTTTACTGAACCTTCCGCTTGAACTGGTACAGATGCACCATTTACAGCTTCACCGTTCACGGTAATCGACTTAACGCCTTTGCTTACTGAGTCTGGGTTAACGACTTTGATGTTGTACGTTGCTCCTAGCCATTGGCGAGTCACTTCGAAACCTGGCCAGTTCGTTGGGATACATGGATCGATAGTTAGGCCATCGAAGCCTGTACGCACACCAAGAATAAAGTTGGTAACAGCGAAGTAAGCCCAGCCTGACGTACCTGTTAACCATGGGTGGTTTGCACGACCGTGGTCTTGGTGGTCACGACCCATGATGAACTGAACGTATGAGTATGGTTCTGCAATACGTTTTTCGATGATGTCGTTCTGGTTGTATGGGTTTAGCGCATCGTAGAACTTCATTGCACGATCACCACGACCCAGTTTCGCTTCAGCTACCCAAGCCCATGGGTTTGGATGCGAGAATATCGCACCGTTCTCTTTTACGCCTTGGTAAACACGAGTTACGAAGCCGATATCATCATTCGGTGTTGAAAAAGATGGTGAGTTTAGGTGAAGGCCGTATTCAGAGAACAGGTTCTCATCGACAGCGTCCATCGCTTTTTCGCCGCGCTCTTGAGATACCGCACCAGAAAGTACCGCAAGTGTGTTTGACTCTAGGTGTACTCGGCCTTCCGCTTGTTGCGCAGTACCGATCTTGTCGCCATTCTTCGTCAGACCACGGATGTACCAACCGCCTTCGTCATCCCAAAGGTGGGTTTCACACGCTTCACGAACGTTTGCTGCCATCACCGTGTATTTTTCAACGTCGGCTTGTTTACCTAGGTATTTCGCTAGGTCGATGAACTCCTGCAGTGCCCAGAAATGTAGGAACGACACCATTGACGATTCGCCGCCACCTAGGTTCAGACAGTCGTTCCAGTCTGCACGCAGACCTTTACAGATACCGGTTTGACCTACGTATTCAGCCGAGAAGTCTAGCGCGGCTTTCATGTGGTCATAAACCGTTGCATCGCCACCGTCGGCGTAAGGGATCACTTCGTCGAAGAAGCTGTGCTCACCGGTTTCCATCACGTACTTACAGATGGTTGGAACTAGCCATAGATGGTCATCGGAACAAGTGTCTTCGATGCCGTGAATTTTGTCTTCATCAGAAGGTGTTGGAACTACGGTTGGAGACTTCGATGGTTTAACATCAGCTTTTTCTGGATCAAACCAATCTGGATCGAATAGGTGTAGACCGTAGCCCGCTTTTACTTGGCCACGCAGTAGGTCAACGATACGTTTGCGCGTCATTGCTGGGTTAGCGTGAGGAACTGAGATTGCATCTTGCGCTGTATCGCGGTAACCAAGACCTGTACGGCCTCCCACCTCGATGAATGAAGCAAAGCGAGACCACACAACACAAGTTTCCGCTTGGTATAACGTCCAAGCGTTGATCATGGTGTCTAGGCCTTCGTTTGGCGATTTCACTTGGAACTTGCCACAACGCTCATCCCAGTGTGCTTTGATGCCAGCAAATGCATTGTCGACTTCTGCAAGGTCTTGGTACTTAGCACGTAGACGCTCACCGTTGCCTTTACCGATACCTAGAATGTAAGCAAAGCGAACTTCTTCACCTGGTTGGATAGTAAATTGCTTGTGCAGAGAGCCACAGTGGTTGTAACACGTTTGTGTGGTGTTAAAACACTTACCTTGTTCTACTGCTAGTGGGTTTGCTTCGTCGCGGTATAGACCTAGGAAGCTATCACGTTGACCGTCGTATGAATCTGGATCAAACGTTGACGCTAGGTAGTAGAAGCCTTCGAAATCGTTAGTGTTGTAGTACAGGTCGTATTCAATCACACCTTCGTTGTATGACGTACCAGCAGAGTAGAGAGACATCTGGTGGTTTTGGTTATCAGACTGAATGTGGCTGAATGAGAACTCAACAAATGAGAATGCACTGATCGTACGTGGTTTGTCAGAGGTGTTTTTAATCACTACATCCCAGATTTCAGCGTCTTCGCCTTTTGGCACGAACAGAGTTTTTGTTGCGGTAATACCGCTGTATTCACATTTGAACTTAGAGTAAGACAAGCCGTGACGAACTTCGTAGTTTGCTTCGTCTAGGCTCTTCGCAACTGGTTGCCAAGAGATTGACCAGTAATCACCTGTCTCATCATCACGCAAGTAAACGTAGTGTCCTGGGCGATCGAATGTCGCATTTGGACGGAATTTAGTAACACGGTTGTATTCTGGAGAGTTGTAGAACGAGTAGCCACCCGCGTTGTGCGAGATAACCGTACAGAACTTCTCAGTACCTAGGTAGTTGGTCCATGGTGCTGGTACGTCAGGGCGAGTGATGACGTATTCGCGATTCTCGTTATCGAAATAGCCGTATTTCATTTGTGTCTTTCCTTTTTACGAAGCTGCATCAGCAGCCAAAATTTAAAAACTCTTCAAGCGTGATGTTTCGACATCAGTTTTGTATTACTTCCACGGTTTACGGTAATTCACTCCCTGCAAATCAAGCAGAGGTAGATGGCCTTTCAAGCGTGATAAATAGTCGGTCCAATCTCGGTGTTGTTTGTCTGTCCAACATGCTTCTGCCATTGCAGTTAAACGAGGGAAGATCATGTAGTCCATGCGAGGTTGGTTATTGATAATTTCGCACCATAATGCTGTTTGAATGCCCCAAATGCGCTTACGTATTGGGTCGTCAGCAGGCACTTCAGCGATCGGCTCGTAGTTGTAAGCTTTTTCTAGTGGCAGTGGGTTTGCCCAGTCCACGCCCGGTTCTTCAGGTGCGTAGTCTTGGGTCATATCTAGGTAAGTGGTTTGTGCTGGTTGCAGCACCACATCAAAGCCTTGGCGAGCACAGTTCAATGCCGCTTCTTCGCTTAGCCATGAGTAGATCACCGTATCTTTACTGACTTTGTCGCCGTGTTGAGCTTCTTCCCAGCCCAGCATGCGTTTGCCCAATTTACGAAGTTTGTCTTCGGCATAACGCAAGAAGTGTCCTTGCAAATCTTTGTAGTCGCTGTAACCCAGTTGTTCCATTAGTGCTTGGCATGCTGGGCTTTTTGACCATACGCCGTTAGGTACTTCGTCGGCACCAATATGGACGTAAGGCGCAGGAAAAAGCGCAGAGACCTCTTCTAGCACTTTGTCGATAAATTCATAACTCCCCGGCAGAGCAGGGTTAATGACGTTGTCGTTGTAATGCTGAATACTGCGGTATTCGGTGGTATCTTCCGCTTCTACCAATAGGTGTGGTAACGACTTGATGGCGGCTCGGCAATGACCAGGTACATCAATTTCAGGAATGATGGTGATGCCGCGTTGCGATGCAAATTCGATAACGTCTTTGATGTCTTCTTGTGTGTAGAAGCCGCCGTAACGTTCATCAAAGTGCGTGTACTGTGGTTCATTGATCTCATCCAATCCGCGCCAAGCACCAATATCGGTCAGTTGAGGCAGTGATTTGATTTCAATTCGCCACCCCTCATCGTCGGTAAGATGCCAATGGAACGTATTGAACTTGTAATGAGCCAGTTGGTTGATCAAGCGTTTGACTTGCTTAACGGAGTGAAAATGACGAGCACAATCCAGCATCATACCGCGGTAACGAAAACGTGGCCTGTCCTTGATTGAACAGCAAACTACTTCCATTGAGTTAGGTTGATCGCCAACTTTGATTAGTTGTAATAACGTTGCACAAGCATGGGTAAAACCAGACGAAGATCCTGCTTCAATTTTGATTGACTCTTCGGCTACTTTCAGTTTGTAAGCGCCTTCATCCAAGGTTGGGTTGCCTTTGAAGATGATCTGACTGCCATTGTCTGATGCGAACTCAAATTGGTGAATGCGCTTAAGCTCATCAAGTAGCCATTCTTTAGCTGAATTGGCCAGGCTTGAATAAACCGCGACGCCAGCATGATGATCAAAGCTAAAATAGTGATCGCTGACCTCAATATGGTTTGGTTTTGGCAGCAAGGGCTGTGCATGGGTTAAACTTGCAGGAATCTCACTGCGTTCACGGTATGGTGAAGCTAATACGATAGGCGTGACATCCACTTGTGCGCGCTGTGGGTTTCCATCAACGACAAAGTTGATCATCGCTTCGTTAAAGCCATCCGAGTAATAACGGAATGGGTTCGAACCAATACTGAATTCACAGTAATAGTGATGGTTGGCAGCCAGTACCACCCCTTCTGGCTTAAGTGTGCAAAAACTACCAATTTGAGTCAGTTGACCATTTGAAACGCTGTCTGGAAGAATGTAACGATCGAAAGCGAAAGTTAAGCTCCAGCTGTTTAGGTCTTGGTCGCTCAAGTTATGAAAGGTGAGGCCAAAGCGGCAGTTTTGTTTCTGCTCAGAAAGGACCACGAGATCAACACGATATTCCATATCTACTCCTACGCCGCACTGAGCGAGTAAAGGTTATGTTCTGGTTTGCCAGCAAACATAATTGCGCCTTCAATCGCGTCAAACTGTGGCTCAACAATCCATTGCTGAACTGGTGGTGAGAGCCAACGTAAAATGCGTTCAGCAATGCTACCCATTAAACAAATACGTGTTGCGCCGCGCTTGTTTAATGCCACGAGAAACATTTCTATATCCGCTGCGGTTTGCTTCAGTATTTCAATGGCCAGTGCATCGCCTTGTTCCGCATGTTGGAAAATAGCCGGAGAAAACTGCCCATAATCACGAGGAAGCGCCTGTTTTGACCACGCCACCACGTTGTCGACCTCATTTTCGAAATGCGTCATAAAGTGTTGTGCTAGGGGCGTTTTTTCTCTGATGCCATCTTCAGCTAACAAAACTTGCTGAACTAGGCGTAGCCCCATCACTGCGCCGCCACCTTGATCCGAAATAGGGAACTCACGACCACCGACAACGTGTTGCTCCAATCCTTTAAGGTAGATGCCACAAGAACCGGTTCCCGCAATCATGATTGCGCCATCTTCGCCATTGTGCGCACCAACGCACGCACCGTAAGCATCGGTATTCAGAGTTATACTGGCAAATGGATGAGGAAGAGACATGAAGGCTTGCCAAGATGCTTTGTGCTCTGCGCCAGCAAGGGCTAAGCCGACGTGCATCGACGCGAAATCTTGTTGTGTTAGACCGCCTTGCTCGGTAGCCGAAGTGATGGATTCAAGAATCGAAGCCATTGCTATTTCAGCACCTAGCATGATGTTGGCACTGCCGCTTTTGGCCTCGCCAAGAAAATTACCTTGTGAATCTTTAATCCTGGCTCGACATGACGTGCCGCCACCATCGATACCGACAAAATACATTCCCATGATTATTCTTCCTTCATATTTTTAGAGGTCGCCAACTGAGAAACATGCTGAGCTTGACTCATTATCGCGAGTAAGTACCAAGCGCCATGCGGGATCCATTGTTCGCCCCAGCGCCAGTTTTGTAACACGTCTTCTTTTTGTGCTGGTGGGTTAAATGCAATGTCTTCCTCGTCTTCAAAGCCGCCAGTGATTCCGTTACACACGCCACCTTTTGCGTTGAAGAAACCATATTGAGGGAGGTAATCAGGGTTGTTACGACCATGGCCATCTAGCATGCACATGTCGTATGGGTTTAAGCCTACAACCCAGTTCAATGCATCTTGAGCAAACACAGAAAGTTGTTGCTGTACTTCTTGCGACGCTATATGCGGTTGAGCAAGGTACGCCATGGTCGCGAGTGAGCCCAGTCGAGCATTCTCGCCTTGCCACCAATAGCCGGATTCATTGTTGTGTGCGACAAAAAATGCCTCGCGTTTTGACTCATTTACGCCTTTAACATATTGGCGAGGGTAACCGAATGGGTTGATCACTTTATTCGATATTGTGATCTCAAACTCACACGCTAGGTTGACGATACGTTTTACCGATTCCGCTCGTGCTGAGTCGTCTTCAATTGATAGATATTCGCATAGGGCAATAACTGGTAGACCAGCTTCGGCTGCGTGAAAATATGGACGGCTGCCGTCTTGGTTTGCTGACCAAAAGTGTTGAATCTGCTCGTCGCTCATTTGGCGTGCAACTAAACGTTGCGCCCACAAACGGCTCTCTTCCAAGTAGCGAGTTTCTTTGGTTGCTTTAAACAGTTCTACACAAGCCAGTAGCGCACAGTATTCGTCGATAATGTTTTCTTCCCCATCATTGAGGTACTGCGTATTGTGCTCTTTTAAGTGCCAGTAACCATTTTCGGCAGCGTTGCGGTATTTTTGTTGATCGTATTCACCGTGAACACTTAAACGCGACGCTGCCGCTAGCGCTGCAATGGCGACACCGCCACCTTGTCGAAAGCCTGCTTGATAGTCGTCAAATTTGTGACCAAGTTGAGTTTCGTACGCGCAAATCTCGCGTTGCGCAGTATCTTTGCTCCACTTGTCAAAGACCGTCATGTAGAAAAAGCCTTTTTCGTTTTGCATACGCACAAGAAAGTCTGCACCGAACAGGGCTTCTTCAATCAGACGTGTACGTGTGAAAGCTGCAATGTCTTCGCTTCCTTCAAGCAATGAAACCCCTTTTAGGATGTTCCAAACCACCATTGGGGTTTGTTGAGGATTCAAATAATTCGCGTATGAAAGGTGACTTAAATACTTGCTAACGTCTCCTGATGCGTCGTACCAGCCGCCGTGTACATCAACCTTTTTATTGGAGTTTAGTACTGGAAGTTGTCGATCTTGTTTATCGAAGATCCCGCCGCAACGTTGCGATTTGAAGTAGTGGATCACATCTGACAAAGTTTGATCCAACAGAATGTGTTCGCCAACGATGAAAGAGGAAGAGCGCGTATCTTCTACTTGCAAGAAATAGTCACCTGACGTTGTGAAAGAGGAAAAGTCGATGAGGTAGAAATAGCCCTGATGCCAGTTCGCCACTTTACCTTGTTCTTCAACCGCAAAAGTTGCCACGGTTTGCTCGCTAGTGGCACAAATCAATTGAGCAGTGTAAGAAGACAAGTGTGGTTGTTCGGTCTGGATAATGGCTTTCTTTGGGCCCAGACGTTCATAACCAATGTGGTTAGTCAGTAGCAGCATTCAATGTCTCCGGGAAACGATAAAAACAGGAATGGGTCAGGCTGAACCTGACCCTCGTTATGATTAATCTTCAAATAAGTAACAGCGGACAAAGTGGTTGTCGGACAGTTGAGTGACGCCCGGTAGTCGTTCGCGACATTTGTCGGTAGCGTGTACACAACGTCCAGCAAATGGACAGCCGACAGATTCTGGTGTCCAAAGTGGGATTTCCCCTTTGTTGCCTTTCAGTTTCTCGTGAATAGACTTCGATGGATCTGGAACCGCAGATACCAACAGTTGCGTATATGGGTGTTGAGGATCGTGAATGATTTCTTCAGTATCGCCCCATTCAACCATGTGACCTACGTACATGACCGCGAGATCTTCAGCAATGTAACGCGCTGTTGCGATGTCGTGAGTGATGTAAAGCAGAGACATTTGTTTCTCGAACTTCATCTCTTCCATCAAGTTCAGAACACCGGCACGGATTGATACATCGAGCATCGATGTTGGCTCATCCGCCAATACCACTTCAGCACCAACTGCGATGTTACGAGCTAGGTTTACACGTTGACGCTGACCGCCAGATAGCTGGTGCGGGAACTTTTGCGCCGTTTCTTTTGGTGGAATAAGACCAACTTGTTCAAGTAGGTCGTACACACGCTCTTCCAGTTCTTTCTTGTTGCCCGGTGCTACTTTCTTATGAATCAGCAGCGGGCGCGCAATATGGTGGAAGATATTGTGCGTTGGGTTTAGCGAGCCAAACGGGTCTTGCCACACCATTTGTACACCTTCACGGTAGGTCATTAAATCGTGACGAGAGGTGATGTCTTGGATATCACGACCTTTGTATTCAATGATGCCATCGGTTGGTGCGTACATTTTTGCAATCATTTTTGCAGTAGTAGACTTACCTGAACCAGATTCACCTACCACTGACAAGCCGCGGCTCTTGTACATTTTGAAAGAGACGTCGTTGATTGCGCGCATCTTAGATTGTTTGATTGAGTTACTGTTTAAAGGGAAGTCCTTAACGACATTTTTACCCTCAATCAGCAGTTCGCCGAATTGTTTGCTCATAATTCTCTCCAGTGTAATTTTTGTTCTTAGCTAGCGTTTTTTTGTTGTTAAACCTTAGCTTGAGCAATGGTGTCGCCGTACAAATGGCAATTTGAGAGGCGACCTGGTTCAATTTGACGTAATTGGGTTGGTACACGTGTACATGCTTCATGTACGCGATCGCAACGAGCTTGGAAGCGGCAGCCCCGTGGTACTTCTAGCAAGTTCAACGGGTTACCTGGAATACCAGTCAATTTGGTCTTTGGTCCAGTTAGTGGAGGGAAAGAGCTACCCAAACCTTTGGTGTAAGGGTGGTAAGGACTTTCCAGAATTTGCTTAGAAGGCGCGACTTCAATCAACTCACCTGAGTACATGATGCCGATACGATCCGAGAACTCGACCATCAATGACAAGTCATGTGTGATGAACAGAATTGAGAAACCAAACTCTTCTTTAAGCGCGTAAATTTTTTGTAGAATTTCACGTTGAACCACTACATCCAATGCGGTAGTCGGTTCGTCCATGATGATCATTTTTGGGTTCAGAGCCAAAGCGATTGCGATTACTAGACGTTGACGCATACCACCAGAGAACTGGTGCGGGTAATCACTCAATCGGCTAGGGTGGATATCAACGATTTCCAGCAGACCTTCAGCGCGTGTTTTTGCTTGAGCGCGAGTCATATTGGTATGACGCATGATGACGTCACAGAACTGCTCTTCCATGGTTAGAACAGGGTTCAAAGCGTTCATCGCACTCTGGAATACCATCGACATTTCACTCCAGCGGAACGCTTGCATGCGATCATCGCTGTACTGAAGGATATCTTCACCGTTGAAGATAACCTCACCACCTGTGATAAACGCTGGTGGCTTATGAAGGCGCATTAGTGAGAAGGCAACAGTGGATTTGCCACAGCCAGATTCACCAGCCAGACCGAATACTTCACCTGGTGCAATGTCGAAGCTCACGTTGTTACAGGCGCGGACATCGCCCGCGTCTGTGATGTAGTCTACGCATAGGTTACGGATGGAAATTAGTGGTGCAGTCATGATTATTTATCTCCGCTCCATAGTGCATTTTGTGGTGCCAGTTCAGGCTCACGCTCTTTCTTGTCTTTTGCTGCTAGTTTTTTCCAGCGTTTCATGCCTTTGTGAGAACGAAGTTGAGGGTTCGCAATTTCGTCAACGGCAAAGTTCAACAGAGCAAGACCAGTAACCAGTAGTGTTAGGGCAATACAAGGTGCTAGTACTTCCCACCATGCGCCAATCAGCATGGCTGATGAGGTTTGCACGTTGTAAAGCATGATGCCCCAACTGATCGTGTTGGCATCACCCAAACCTAGGAACGAAATGACCGCTTCAGTGTTGATCGCCAACATTACTGAGCCAATGAAGCTCGCACCGACAATTGGGATAAGGTTTGGTAAAATCTCAACGAAGATGATGCGGAATGAAGACTCTCCCAATACTTCGGCAGCTTTAACGAACTCTTTCTCGCGTAGTGCCATAGTTTGAGAGCGGACAACACGTGCACCCCATGCCCAAGAAGTACCAGCGATAATCAAGGCAATGGTGAGTGGGCCTGCTTCACCGATAAAGGCCGCCAACACGAATAGCAATGGATACTGCGGGATTACTAACATGATGTTCATCGCGGCACTCAATACGTCATCCACTTTACCGCCGAAGTAACCTGCCGATATACCAATGACTGTTGCTAAGAAACACACGATGATGCCAGCACCAAAGCCTACACCCAGTGATACTCGTGCACCGTAAGCCACCTGCGACCAGATATCGCGACCCATTCGGCTAGTACCTAATACGTGGTCGGCCTTTTTAGACATAAGCAGTGTACGACGATCGTCTGCTAGGTTTTTAGCGACCCAACCATCAGGGTTGTTTTGTGCCTGTTTTACAACAAAGCTTGGGTATTCGTGTGGGTTACCGGTTCGCTTGTCTGGCGCATGCTTTGTAAGTAAAGGAGCGGCAATCGCAACGAACACGAACAGCGTAACAATGCCAAGACCAATGCGAGCAAATGCGTTACCTAAAATAAGTTTGAATAGTTCTTTCATGATTATTTGCCTCCCGTACGTAGGCGAGGGTCTAGAATCATGTACAGCATGTCAGCCATTAAGTTGAAGCACAGCATGAACATCGTCATGATAATTAACTGACCTTGAAGTACTTGGTAGTCACGAGCGTGAATTGCGTTCAATAGAACAGTACCTAGGCCTGGGTAGTTGAAAATCATCTCGATGATTAATTGACCTCCAATGGCCATACCTAAAGACATAGACAGTGCGGTAACACTTGGAAGTAGTGCGTTACGTGCGGCGTAATTAAAGACGACGCGGTTTTCACTCAGCCCTTTACCTTTAGCCATCGTGATATAGTCTTCGGCGAGAAGGTTGATCATGTTGTTACGCATGTTAACTAGGAAGCCACCAATTTGAACGATGGTTGCACAGAATAGAGGTAATACAGCGTGGTAACCCACGTTCTTGATGAACTCCCAGCTTGTCCAATCAGGAATAGTACCTGGCGTGTAAGCATAGCCAGATGGGAACCATTTCAGGCCAATCGCAAAGGTAAACAGCGCTAACATTGCGATAACCATTTGTGGAATAGCTTGAATGATCAATGTACCAGGCGTTACGAATGCATCGTACTTACTACCGCGCTTCCAGGCGGCAAAAATACCAAGGACAGAAGCGATGGAGAAAGAAAGTACAACCGCAGTACCAGCTAGAAATAGTGACCAGCCAAATGCACTACCTAGTAAAGAATTAACTGAAAGTGGGTAGAACTGGATTGAGGTGCCCAATTCCCAACTTAGAATGTTTTTAATGTACGAGAAGTACTGAATGTAAATTGGCCCATCAACGAAACCGAGCAGTTCTTTCATTGCTGCGATTCGTTCTGGAGTCACCTGTACTGAAGCATTAGCAAACATCATGGTAACTGGGTCACCAGGCATTGCTCGCGGAATAATAAAGTTTAACGTCGCTGCAACTAAGAGCGCGACAAGATAGAACGACAAACGTCTTAAAAAATAACCCATAACTCACACCTTACTCACCCAGATTTTTTCCCTGTTTCTGGTTTCAGGTCGCTCCTAGCGAAATTTAGAGCGAAAAATCCCCTGACGACGAGCGCCACATATTGGTTTCGTTAACAAGGGATTTTTATAGGCGGCACACGGGATGTATGCCGCTTGAAATGAACTTCTACTTATTTAACTGGTTTTAGGTCCAGTACGTGAAGTAGACGCTCTGGGATACCTGCCCAAATGTTTGGACGGCCCTTAGGGTTTTCTTCGTTCCACCAACCAGTGAAGCGAGTTGTGTTGTATTGATACATGTACGCGCCAGATAGCACAGGAATAGTTACTTGGTCCTGAGCAATGATCTTCTGAATGCCATGAGCGATCTCTAGCTGTTCTTGCTTATCTGCTGTCTTGTAGAAGCTGTTAAGAAGACCGTCTAGCTTATCGTTCTTGTAGAAGTGCATTGCAAAGCGAGGCATGCCGTCACCAGCTTGTAGCTTCGAGTTGTAGCCACTATCCCAGTACAAGTGTGGATCTGCACCGTGGAAGTAGTTGGTGTAAGCAACGTCGTAAGTACCTTCTAGCATTGCTTGGTTGTATACCGAGAAGTCCGGTGTACGAGCACGAGCTTTAATGCCCACTTCTGCTAGTTGCTCAACGGCTAGTTGTACTGTGTTGTTGAAGTCAGTCCAACCGTTTGGTGATTGAATTAGAAGCTCGAAAGACTTGCCAGATGGTGTATCCACAAAGCCATCTTTGTTTACATCTTTGAAGCCAGCTTTAGCTAGAAGCTTTTTCGCACCTTCCGCGTTGTATGTGTTGTAGCCTTTGTACTTGTTGTGCGTCTCTTCATCAGACCAAGCTTCGAATGCGTAGCCAAGGCCAGATGCGAAGTCGTTCACTGTACCGCCGCCGTAGAAAGCGATATCAATGATAGTTTGACGGTCTAGCGCCATAGAGAACGCACGACGGAAGTCAACGTTAGTTAGTGCTTCGTTTTTCGCAGCGTCTGGGTTTTTGAAGTTCACTACAAATGCTTGAGTACCCGCTGGTGGGTACCAGTAGTGGTGATTCGGGCTTGCTGCAGCGTACGTACGGTCGATGTCTGGTACGAATGAAGATGTCCAGTCCATTTCGCCGTTAACGATTTTGCCCAAGAATTGGTCGTTGTTCGCGATTTGTGGCACACGCAGACAATCTACATCTAGGTTGTCAGCATCCCAATAATTCGGGTTCTCACACTGGATATATAGCTGCGGTGTGAAAGTGTCGATTTCAGTAAATGGACCACTGCCTACTGGATTTTCGTTTGTGAATGTAGCTGGATCTTTTACTTTGCTCCATACGTGCTTAGGTACGACTGGTACTTTCGCAATTTCGTAAGGAACGTTTGAGTTTGCTTCGCTTAGACGGAATTTAACTTGGTAGTCGTTAACTTTTTCTACGCCAGTCACCCAAGAGTTGATACCAGATTGGTCTAGCTCTGGCTTCTCTTTCACTAGGTTGAAAGAATAAACAACGTCATCAGCGGTAAACGCTTTGCCATCAGACCATTTTACGCCCTTACGGATATCGAAGGTTACGCTCATCAGGTCATCAGCCATGGTAAAGTTTTCTGCTAGACGAAATACAGGCGTGTTACCGTGCATTTCGTTAAAAACAACGAGCGGCTCGTAAATAAAGTCGGTTGTTGTGTGCAGGTTAGTTGCACCCAAGAAAGGGTTAAAGTTACGAACGAAAGTTGTAAACTCTTTAGGGTGGATAGTCAGTTCACTGCGTTCAGCCGCAGTAGCTACCGATGCAAAACCTGTAGTAGCCGTTGCAATAATTGCTGTTGCTAGTGCTGTTTTTTTAATATTGGCAAGCATAGCTGTTCCTTACTATTTGCTTTCATTTCACTAAATGGAATTGAATGTCATCAATTGATAAACACTCTCTAAGACCTACCTCTTGTACATACCTTACTCATTACAACATTGAGGAGTTTCGCCAAGAGTGGCCTGTAGGCCTTAGGCAGGAGTAAGAAAACACCTTATCCATAAAATAATCAAACTTGATTCCCGTTAAAAACGTTAAAATCTCTGAGCTCTCCGTTATAAACGTTATTTTGGCTAATTTTAACCAGCATTGGACCAAAAAATAAACGTTGATATGCGTCGCAGTTTATATCCTTGTTAATAATGAGTGTTGGTGATTACTAACCTGGTGATCCATTTAAAATATACGTTTCTTGCTTGGTTTCTAGGTTCGGAGATCTCGCTCACATGCAGAAATGGTGTTAATTAATCAGCTAAAAATTAATCTGCCGTTCTGTTGTGATTAAGTTCGCAATCTCTATCAATAGTTCGTCAAAATCCGCTTGTTATCTGAAAAATGGCCTTTTTTATCGACAGTTTTCTTCCGTTTGTCATCCTTTTTTTATTGTATGAATGAAGTTTTTTCGGTTGCTCGAACTTACCTAGTTAAGACAAGTAAAATGGATAAGGTCGTACGTTTTGAAGACCAACAATAGATAGCGATGTCTAACCGAATGTTCGTTATTGGAAATATGTTAATGGGGTAGGAAGAGGCGGTCTCTTTTATCTCTAGGAAGGGAATACTCGAATAACAAAAAAGCCCAGCATGCACGCTGGGCTAGTTTTTTTGATAAATATTAGCTGGTCAATAGTCGCTGTAGTTTATCTCGTTGTGCTTCTATGTATGCTCTCTCGGGGCTCTGTTCTTTGCAGTGTTCGAGAATGAACTCTATCGAGCTTAGCACCGTTCTCCAACGTGGTGTTTTGGGTAATGTTTCTATACGCATGTACTTATCTAAAGTGCGTGTTTGCAAAGTACTACGGTCTAGATAAACGCGCCACAAGCCACTTTGCTCTGCAAATGCGAACTTACTTTCACCCGTTACAGATTCCCAATACTCTAAAGCATGTGTCATTGCGTCTACTAGAACTTCTCGCATAAGTTCTTGCTTGTCTTTTTTATTACCGAGCGCTTTGTCTGCAAGGCGCGTAAATTCTCCGCCAAGCTCTTTTAGCTTTTGCAATTGGTCTTTGTCACCATCAAATGCATAACTTGAAAGCACTTCTACGGCGGTTTCTAGATTATGTATGCGAGCGGCACTGGCTCCACCGCCGACATTAAAGATGTACATGATATCTAACCCTGAACCTTCAGGGAGCTTAAGAATGTCTGCTTCGATGTTCTGACGAATATCTTCAATATAGATATCAATCTTGCCACAGTAATGAGGTTGTTTGACGGTCAGATATTTAGGGGCAATCAGCTCATCAGCAGATGAGCGCTTTAGCTGTTCTAAGCTGCGCTTGAATAGCTTACAAGCAGCTTCGTTAGCAAAGCGAATACGCTTGTCTTCACGTAGACAGATGATAGCTTCAGGAGCCGATTCTAGCTGTTCCAACAAACGACCTTGAGTCTCAAGTAAGCTTGCTTCAACGACTGCACGCTGTCTAAGTTCAGACTCTAGCACTTTGTTTTCCATATGGCGCATTTCTGCTTTACTTGCCGTTAAATGCGCTTGGATACGTGCCGCCAACTCTTGTTTATTAAATGGTTTCGATAAATAGTCGTTGGCTCCTGCCTCAAAACCTCTTACACGATCTTCTGTTTGACTGAGTGCGGTGAGCATAATGATTGGCAACTCGGCATGATCATAGGTTTCACGTAGTTCACTACAAACTTGGTAGCCGCTCATGCCTGGCATCATGATATCCAATAACAGAAGTTCCGGCTTCTCTTGCTCGACAAGCGCTAACGTTTCTGGCCCATCGGAGACGGTACGCACACGATAGCCCTCTAAACGTAAAAAGCTTTCAAGCACGCGTAAGTTTACTGGTTCATCGTCAGCAACATACAGTAACGGGCCGTCTGGGTTCTCTGGAAGTGATAAGTCTTCACTGTTCTCTACATTAACTTCAGGAATTTGGAAGTGCCCGTGCGCAGCTAGAGTCTGAGTTGCTTGGATTTCTTCTTCACTGGCGAGCGGTAAAGTGAAACTGAAGGTAGTTCCGACCATTGGTTGGCTACTGACGTATAACGAGCCTCCCATTAATTCGATCAATTGACGGCTAATGGAGAGCCCAAGTCCTGCACCTTGACGATAACGGCTCGCGTCTTGCCCTGCTTGGATGAGTGGTTCAAAAATATGTTCAAGTTGTTCTGCGGGAATTCCTTGTCCAGTATCCACGACTTGTACGCGTACATGATCATCTACCACATTAGCGGAGATAACAATTTTACCTTCTGAGGTGTATTTAATCGCATTGCCAATCAGGTTATATAGCACTTGTTCAAGGCGTTGCGGGTCAGCTGACACTGCTTTTAAATCCGCTGGGACTTGGTTGATGATGCGGATGGTTTTACTTCCAAGTAAATGGCTAGAAAGCTCTAAAACCAATCGTGTTGCACTGCCCAAACTCACTGCTGATTTCTGGATATCCATGCTTCCATAACGCATTTTATGATAATCCAACAAGTCATCGACTAGATTAGCGAGACGCTGACCACTTTTAATGATGATATCAAGCTGATATTTCTGGCTAGCGGGGATCGCGCCATTGGCGCCGGACGCTAAGGTTTCAGCAATCCCGACCATGCCGTGTAACGGTGTACGAAGTTCATGAGAAGTCGTGGCTAAGAATTCATCTTTTAATTTATCGGCCAATTGCAGTTCTTCATTCTGTTTTTGAATGATCTGTATGTTGCTTTCTAGTTCTTCATTTTGCTTCTTAATGGTTTGAATCTTCTCTCGAATAGAGCGTTGCATTCGTTCAAAGCTTAACGCAAGCCGACCAATTTCATCTTTACGAACCGTATTAAAAGACGTGTCATCAAGATCACCTGCAGAGACCTTTTCGGCAACCCAAGTCAATTTCAGCAACGGAGAAGTGATAAAGTTTGATAAATAGTGAGAAGCGATCACCACAAGGATAATGGCGATCAACATAGCGATAACGAATAGTTTTTCGAGTTGATGGATACGAGCGAAAGCTTCGTTTTCTGGTAACTGTACGACGAGCGCCCAAATCACACCACGAGTTTCAATCGGTGCATAAGCCGCGATGATCTCTTCACCTAAACCGTTTGTGTAAGTGCCGACACCAAACGCACCAGAGAGTGCTTTATCGATCACTTCTAAACTGTTCTTAATGTCGTCTTGTTTCGTGTTAATTGTGCGAGGTTGGTGATCATTTCCAACCAGCAGGGTGTTAATGGATGACTCTCGATTAGCGTCTGCGGCTAACTTAGTGATGCCATTATTTGGCAAGCGGAACATGGCATAGCTGTGTAGATAACCTTGCTGAACAATTGGTGCACCTAGCCAAGCGACTGATTTACCCCCTTCCAGCTCGAAGTCAGACACAATCACAGGAGTGTAGTCTTCGTTTACTTTTCGACGTTCAGTCACATCATCGGCGAGACGCTTGAAAGTTTTGCCAAGTGCCGAGTCTTTGTAGGGGCCTGATAACAAGTTCGTTCCGTAGTTATCGTCTTTGTTGATCGAGTAGGTGACGTTACCATTGATGTCGACCAGCAAAATGTCATTAAAATCAGAGCGCTTGAGGAGCTCCAAGTAGGCCCAATGATAGCGTTTATGTAAAAGTCGGTAACGTTCACTTCCTACATAGTTGGATGACTCGGGTAACGTTGAGGTTTTGATTTGGTCTCCGCTGCCCTCGATGTAGCGCTGTTGGGCGTTTTTACGAGACTCTTCAATATCATTGCCTAAACGACTAAAAGCATTGACGAGACCGTAGAATCGGCCACCACTGGCGTAAGCCAACTCTGAGCGCACAAAGCCCATGACTTCGGTTTCTCGTGCCTCAAAGTAGTCGATGATTTGCTGCTGTTTTGTATCTCGAACAGACAGTAAGTGCGAGGTGCTTTGTTCTTGCAGATCTTTACTGTGGGACTGCAAGAAAAAGATCGCAGTAATGGTAAGAGGTGTGATACTGAGCACCAGAAATGCGGTCATCAGTGTACTCTGAAGGCGCTTAAATTTCTGTTTTTTGTAGAATTTAAACATGGATAAGATTACAACTCATAATGGGCAGTTCTAAAACATACTTCGCTGCCGAGGTTCTCGTTAAAAACGGATAAGATGTTCAACTAGATAGAATTAACAAAATTAACGAGTTTTTTTTCTTTGACAAGAAAGTTAGTTGTAAAGCGTGCAGGGTGACGCAGTTTTTCTTATGAGTGTTGAATTTATGAGAAAAAATCGCGCAGGTTTGTGCCTGCGCGGGGGGAAGTTATGATTTTTTCGCGTAGTAGATAGAAAATTTATTGGTCTTATTTAGCGTCTCGCAATTATTAAACGCCCGCTCGATAATTGGTGGGTATTTTAAGAAGCTATTCGCGACAATCACCATTTCACCGTCTTTGGTTAGATATTGTGGTGCCTGGCCCAACAAGGTTTCCGCTGCGTTGTAATTTGTGTCTAAACCACTGTGGAATGGCGGGTTGCTGACGATAAAGCGGTAGTCTTTTGCGGTATCCGAGTATATATCTGATGCAAATACGCGTCCGGATAAACCATTCGCTTCTAATGTGGCTTGGCTAGAAGTGATCGCATAAGCATTAATGTCACACATCTCAATCGCGATCTCTGGATTCGCTTTCGCCATAAACGCACCGAGCACACCTGCACCACAACCAAAGTCGAGCACTTTGCCCGACAGCTTAGGTAAGGTTTCAAGCAGCAATCGGCTACCTAAGTCGAACTCGCCATGGCTGAATACGCCAGGTAGGCTCTTAACCGCTAGCGACTGCTCACCGAGTGTAACAGTGTAAGACTTAAACCAATCTGCTTGGTTGAAAGGTTTTGGTTCATTGAGGCAATTACCCCAGTAAAATGAGCAGCGACGAGCAGAGTCGTACTTGTTCACAGGGCCGTATTCTTGGAACATCTTCTCGATGCTCTTGATGCCGGAGCGGTTTTCACCAACGATGACGATTTCGGTGTTAATGCCCAGTTTCGCCATCAACATCGCCAGCAAGTATTCTGCTTCGGCTTTTGCTTTTGGCCAGTATAAAAGGACCATGTCTGCTTTTGTTTCGGCATCAAACACAGAGCCAAAATGACTTTTCACTTTGTCAGAGGTTTGAATTTGGCGGTAGTAGCTATAGTTGGAAGTAAACACTTCAACAGACTCACAATGAGCCACTAACTCAAGAGGAAATAGGTCTTCAACTTCACCAGCGACTAAAACGTGTTTTCCGTTGAAGTATTCAAGTTGGCGCTGAGCTATTTGGCTAGGAGCGATATAAGCAGACATAAATTTGGTTCATCAGAAATAATTTGGGGCAGATTTTCGCACAATCTGCCCCAAGCTTGAAGTGATTAAGCGGTGACTAGCTGTTGTCTTGTTGGTTAAGGAAGTCTTTGAATTCTTCCTCGTAGATATTAAACAGTACCATGGTCACGGCAAAAATAAGTGGGCCGTAGATAAGACCAATCAAACCAAACAGATGCAGACCACCCAGTAATGAGAAGAAAATCATAAGGGTATTCATGCCGGCGCTGCCTTGCATTAGCAACGGACGCAATAGGTTATCTATAGAGCCAACGACAACTACACTCCACACCGTCAAGAAGATAGCCCAAGTCATATCGCCTGTTAAGAACAAGTACGCTGCTGCAGGAATCCAGATTAGTGCGGTTCCTACCACTGGAATGAATGATGCAAAGCCCATCATCGTTCCCCAAAATAGCCCAGGGAAGCCAGCTAGCCACATACCGATGCCGCCAGCCAAACCTTGAGCAATCGCTGTCATGAATGAGCCCATCACGGCTGATTTAGAAACTTGCTCTATCTCTGTCAATATGCGGTCTTCTTGGCTACGTGAGAGTGGCAGGATATGACGAATCGCAGAGATAATTTTGTCGTGGTCACGAAGCAGAAAAAACAGCACAAACAGCATCAGGAAGAAGTTCATTAGGAAGTTGGTTGCGTCTCCTAAAATCTTTGCGCTGATAGCGACTAAGTTAGAGCCAAACGATGTGGCAAATTGACCAATTTTCTCAGCAATGGCTTTGGGCTCGATTTTATCAAAAGGTAAGTACTCATTAACAATCGCTAAGCCTTTGATAACGAAAGGATGTTGGAATATATCTTGGATACCACCATTGGTAACCCAATTATATGTATTTTGTGAGAAAACAGAGCCTTGCTGAACAATGGCGGCAAACACAAATAAAAGCGGGATAACAATAATAAACGTCAAGACGACACATGACAGCAGTGCTGCCATATTTGGGTGCTTGGGAATTTTCTGCTCAAACCATTCGTGTATCGGAAACATGAGCAAAGAAATGATAAAAGCCATCACAATGGAATTGATATATGGCTCAACCAATAAGTAGCAAGCAAAAGCAGCGGCGAGTAAAGCAACCATTAGTACTCGGTGACTCGACGTTATTTTTACATTATTTGGCATGGTATTAGTCCAACTTACAGGTGACGTTTACGGTTTATGCCTTCAATGATGGCGTGTAACCTTTATTACTTTGCACTCTTAACTCTTTCAAGCTTATGACAATGCCGAATTAGAGCAGGGCGATGTACCTTGCTATAATGACTACAAATCAGTCGGTTATCAATCAAGAGATGAGCTATGGGTTGTTGCAACGGTGATAAAAAGTGTCAAACTGAGAAAAAAGCTAAGCGAATACCGTGGTTTGGCATTGTCGTTGGGGTATTAGCGATATTGGTTATTTTGAATTGGCAATAAAAAAGGACCGTTACGGTCCTTTTCTAAATGCGTTATCGCCGTTTTTAGCGATTATTTCGCTTCTTCTGCAAGAACAGCAAAACAGCGGTCAGCAGCTTCTAGTGTGGCATCAATCTCTTTTGAACCATGAGCGAGTGAAGTAAAGCTCGCTTCAAACGCAGATGGCGCAAGGTAGACACCGTGTTTTAGCATTAAGTGGAAGAAACGCTTGAAGCGTTCTACATCGCACTTCGTTACGTCTTCGTAGCAAGTTACTTTTTCTTGGTCAGTGAAGAAGAAGCCGAACATACCGCCCACTTGGTTAACAACTAGCGGAATACCGTGTTTTTCTGCTAGAGACTTAAAGCCTTCAGCAAGTTGTTTCGTTTTAGAAGCTAGGCGCTTTTCGTTGCCTTCTTCTTTTAGAAGGTTCAAACATGCGTAGCCTGCTGCCATTGCGACAGGGTTACCGGAAAGGGTACCAGCTTGGTAAACTGGGCCTGTAGGTGCAACGTATTGCATCACTTCTTTACGGCCACCGAAAGCACCTACTGGCATACCGCCACCAATCACTTTACCCAGTGTCGTTAGGTCGGGTTTGATGTTGTAGTGTGCTTGCGCGCCGCCTAGAGCAACACGGAAGCCTGTCATTACTTCATCAAAAATTAGTAGCGCGCCTTCTTGGTCACAGATTTCACGTAGCCCTTCGTGGAAGCCTTCCACTGGTGGAATACAGTTCATGTTGCCTGCTACTGGCTCAACGATGATACAAGCAATTTCGCCTTTGTTAGCAGCAAATAGCTCGCGTACAGAATCTAGGTCGTTGAATGTTGCTGTTAGCGTGTGCTTAGCAAAATCTGCAGGAACGCCAGGAGAGCTTGGTTGGCCTAGAGTTAGTGCTCCAGAACCTGCTTTTACTAGCAAGCTGTCAGCGTGGCCGTGGTAACAACCTTCAAATTTCATGATCTTGTCGCGACCGGTGAAGCCACGTGCAAGGCGAATCGCGCTCATAGTAGCTTCAGTACCAGAACTTACCATGCGGATTTGCTCCATTGATGGAACAAGCTCAGAAACTAATTCTGCCATCGCGATTTCAAGCTCTGTTGGCGCACCGAAGCTAAGACCGCGTTGCGCTGCATCAATTACTGCTTCGCGGATAACCGCGTGGTTGTGGCCAAGAATCATTGGACCCCAAGAGCCAACGTAATCAATATACGCTTTACCATCGGCATCAAAAATCAGTGGACCGTCTGCTCGTTCGATAAATAGCGGAGAGCCGCCAACGCCGTTGAATGCACGAACTGGTGAATTGACACCGCCAGGGATGGTTTGCTGAGCTTTTTGATACAGCTCTGATGATTTGGTCATGGGGTTATCCTCTTTTGATTGCTCGGACCAAGTGGAGCGCATTGTACCTAGCTATAATCAAGTTAGAAACGTTTTGCTTAATTTATGTGTTGTTTCGCAGTGTAATCTTATATATCCGCATCTGTTATAAAGAATCGGCGGCGAATACTTGAACGAGTTTGTCAGGTATTGGATAATCGTCTCAATTAGCACAAATTTGACGTCTTGCTTCAGGCTTGACGCATTACACGAGTGAGAGAGGTCTTCGTGAGCGAAGTAAACGTACCATTATCTTTTTCTGACGCAGCAGCATCTCGCGTTAAAGCATTGATTGCTGAAGAAGAAAACCCAGCATTGAAACTGCGCGTATACATTACTGGCGGCGGCTGCAGCGGCTTCCAATACGGCTTTACTTTTGATGAAAATGTAAACGAAGGCGATACGACAATCGTAAACAGTGGTGTAACACTGGTTGTAGACCCTATGAGTCTGCAATATCTCGTTGGCGGTATTGTTGACTACACAGAAGGGTTGGAAGGAGCGCGCTTCTTCGTAAATAATCCAAATGCAACGACAACATGTGGTTGTGGTGCATCGTTCAGTGTGTAATTAACACCTAACAGGCAGCTAATGGCTGCCTGTGCTTTATGTAGAAGGATGTCACGTAAAGCGCACGCTCGCAGATATGCAGAGAAATAATAAAAAGGACTTTATATGTCTGGACTTTCTTTTGGACGCCGAATTGTCGAGCGCCCTTGGCTAGTATCTCTTATCCTCGTCTTACTTCTTGTTGCATGGCTAACCATCGGCCAACTCAAAGCACAAGATGATCATCCTAACTCTTCAACATCCACGAACACGACACCACTTGCAAAGGTGATGTTTGATACTTTTCTTGCCGAACCTACCAGTAAAACCATTGAATTGTATGGACGAACAGCGCCCAATCGTCAAGCGCGTCTTGGCGCCGAAGTTGCCGGTAAAATAGTCAGTCTTAACATAAAGAAAGGCCAAGCGGTCAAACAGGGACAAGTGATCGCAAACATCGATAAGCGCGACCTTGGCATTCAACTTAAACGGGCCCAGGCGATGCTGTTGGTTAAAGAGAAAGAGTTTAATGCAGCTAAATCGCTAAAAAGTCGTGGACTGCAAGGTGAGGTTGCATTTGCGACAGCGCAAGCAGCGTTGGTAGATGCACGTGCGAATTTGAGTAACGTGCAAACGGCTTTAAGAAATACTGAGGTTAAAGCGCCATTTGATGGCATCGTAGATCACCACTTTGTTGAGTTAGGTGATTTTGTCGGGATTGGCGATCCTATTGCGACGGTCATTGATTTGGATACTTTAGTGATTGAAGCCGATGTCAGTGAACGGCATATACAATACCTTAAGGAAGGCCTAGAAGCCGACGTAAGAACCATTAACCAACAGCATCATCAAGGTCGTGTGCGCTACATTGGACGTGTTTCTTCTGCTTCTACTAATACATTTCCAATTGAAATCGAAATTGATAATCAAGACGCAAGAATTCCTGCCGGTATGAGCGCAGAAGTACAGCTGCCTTTGAGTGAAGTGTTGGCAGTAAAGATTACGGCTGCCATGTTAGCACTAGATGAAGAAGGTAACTTAGGTGTCAAGACACTGCGTAATGAGTATGTTGAGTTTGTTCCAATTCAACTCGTTAAGGCCGAGGATGATGGTGTGTGGCTCTCTGGGTTAGGAGAGCGTGCAGATATTATCGTGCTGGGACAAGGTTTTGTGCGAGATGGTGATCAAGTACTGGCCAATAAAGTTGATGACGTAGTTGTTGAAGCGGCTAGTGAGCAGTAAGGAGCACTTATGTACACTCTGATTGATGCTGCGTTATCCCGCGCTCGCACCATGCTGACATTACTGGTGATGATCTTAATTGCCGGTGTCATTACTTACGTCACTATCCCCAAGGAATCGAGCCCTGATATTACCATTCCGATCATTTATGTTTCTGTTGGACATCAAGGTATTTCTCCTGTCGATGCCGAGCGTTTATTGGTTCGTCCAATAGAGCAAGAGCTGCGTTCTATTGAAGGCGTAAAAGAGATGACCTCTGTGGCATCAGAAGGTCATGCTTCGGTGACGCTGGAATTTAGTGTCGGAGTGGATCTTGATAAAGCGATGGCAGATGTGCGTGATGCGGTTGATCTTGCGAAGCCAAAGTTACCAGAGGACAGTGATGAGCCGACGGTAAACGAAGTCACGTTTGCATCTGAAGAGCCTGTTTTGACCGTTGTGCTCTATGGCACCGTACCAGAGCGAACCATTGTTCAGATTGCCAGAACGTTACGTGATCGTTTGGAAAGTTTCCGTCAGGTTCTTGAGGTTGAAATCGCAGGAGATCGCGAAGACATCGTGGAGATAGTTGTCGATCCGCTATTGATGGAAAGCTACGGTCTCGATCAAGCGGATATCTATAATTTAATTGCCTTGAATAACCGAGTTGTGGCAGCGGGGTTTGTCGATACTGGGTATGGACGCTTTTCGGTAAAAGTCCCATCGGTTTTTGATTCACTGAAAGATGTGCTTGAACTACCGATCAAGGTGAATGGCAAAGAGGTGATCACTTTTGGCGATGTGGCGACAGTACGACGTGCATTTCGCGATCCTGAAAGTTTTGCTCGTTTAGATGGCGAATCTGCCATCGTTTTGGATGTAAAAAAACGGGCAGGGGAAAACATTATTGAAACGGTTGAGCTGGTAAAAGAAGTACTGGCTCAGGGACAGAAGCGTGCCGAGTGGCCCGACAATTTGCAAGTTAAATACACTTGGGATCAATCCGACGATGTCAAATTGATGCTCAGTGATCTACAAAACAATATCTTATCCGCAATTATCCTCGTAGTTATCGTCATTATTGCCATATTGGGGGTTAGGACCGCGCTTCTCGTGGGGATTTCTATTCCAGGATCGTTCTTGACTGGGTTGTTGGTGTTATCGGTATTTGGGCTGACGGTCAATATCGTCGTACTGTTTGCTTTAATTATGGCAGTAGGCATGTTGGTGGATGGTGCCATTGTGGTGACAGAGTTTGCAGATCGGCGCATGCAAGAAGGAACGCCACGTAAAGAAGCCTATCGAGATGCAGCAAAGCGAATGGCCTGGCCTATTACTGCATCCACAGCAACCACATTGGCTGCGTTTGCTCCGTTACTTTTCTGGCCAGACATTACTGGTGAGTTCATGAAGTACTTACCACTTACTTTAATTGCTACTTTGGCCGCTTCGCTGATGATGGCTTTATTGTTCGTTCCTGTCATCGGTGGGATCATTGGCAAGCCTCAAGTCGTCAATCAGAAAGCTCAGCGAGAAATGGTTGAGCTGCATAACGGCAACTTTGAAAAAGCGACAGGCATTACCAAGCTTTATTACCAGACTCTGTCGGTAGCGATTCGTCATCCATGGAAAGTCTTACTCAGCGCGATACTGCTAGCGGCAGGTGTCGGCTTCACTTACAACAAAGCTGGCTTGGGTGCAGAGTTTTTCCCTGAGGTGGACCCTGCCTTTTTTACCGTTAAAGTTCGTTCTTATGGTGACCTGTCTATTCACGAAAAAGATGTTGTTATGCGCGAAATCGAGAAGGTGATGCTCGGTCATGACGAGTTTGAAAGTGTCTACACGCGCACAGGATCGAGCGATAATGGGGACGAGATTGGCCAGATTCAAATAACCCCTGTGGATTGGCAGTATCGACGCAAAGTGAAAACCATTATTGAGGAACTAAAAGAGACGACAGACCGCTTTTATGGTGTTGAACTTGAGTATAAATTCCCGGACGCAGGACCGCCTGTCGAGCATGATCTCGTGATTGAAGTGTCATCACGAAATTTGAGTGTTAGTGCGTTAGATGAAGCAGCCAAAAAAGTACGACATTGGGCTGATGGTAATCCTGCACTGACCAACTTGAGTGATACCACTAATAAGGAAGGGATTGATTGGCAAATTGATATCCAGCGAGATGACGCCTCTCGCTTTGCAGCGGATGCTACTTTAGTCGGGAATACCGTCCAGTTTGTTACGAACGGCTTGAAAATAGGCGATTATTTGCCCGATGATGCGGATGAAGAAGTCGATATTTTGGTGCGCTATCCGCAAGATAAGCGCGACATAGGTCGATTTGATCAACTGAGAGTGAAAACGGCAGCTGGTCTGGTACCGATTACGAATTTTGCTCAAATCAAACCAGATCATAAGCAAGACACTATTCGTCGGGTCGACGGTCATCGAGTTATCAATATTAAAGCGGATATGGTGGAAGGTTACAATTTGGCGCTTGAGTTACCTAAGATTGCCGCTGGAATGGAACAGCTCGACTTACCGGAAGGCATTGAATATAAGATTCGGGGTCAAAATGAAGAGCAGGAAAACTCATCAGCATTCTTGCAAAATGCTTTTATTGTCGCGCTTGGTGTGATGGCTTTGATTTTAATTACGCAGTTTAATAGCTTTTATCAAGCTTTCTTAATCCTTAGTGCAGTGCTGTTTTCTACCGTTGGTGTCTTCGCTGGGTTACTTATTTTCCAAAAGCCATTTGGCATCATTATGTCGGGAATTGGAGTGATTGCGTTGGCTGGTATCGTGGTAAACAATAATATTGTTTTAATCGATACTTATAATCAGATGCGTAAACGTGGTTTAGAAAAATCTGAGGCTATTTTGCGTACGGGTGTGCAGCGTTTAAGACCCGTTTTACTTACGACGGTGACCACCATATTAGGCTTATTGCCAATGGTGTTAGAAATGAACATCGACTTAGTTAATCAGAAAGTGGAGTTTGGCGCACCAAGCACTCAATGGTGGTCTCAGCTTGCGACCGCTGTCGCGGGTGGTTTGGCGTTTGCGACTTTGCTAACGTTAGTTCTGACACCGTGTTTGCTTATGCTCGGGAGAGAGCATCACTCCGAACAGTAAGCTTTATCGTGATGATATCGACAAAACAAAAAGGGCAGCTTCGCTGCCCTTTTCAATACCTGGCTTACTTCATTGCTAGCAGTTTGCTGTAGCGTTCAAGCTTGTCCATGCTAATTTTCGCGTTTGCCATGAAAGTTTGTCTCGCTTTGCCTGTCAGGGATTTAGATTGTGGCAAATTCACCGTGCGCGGGTTTTTATGGACACCATTCACAAGGAACTCATAGTGCAGGTGAGGGCCAGTTACACGGCCAGTTCCGCCAAGCGTACCGATGGTTTGGCCTTGCTTAACGCGTTGACCAGCTCGTACAGTACGTTTGGTTAAGTGCAGGTACTTGGTAATGTAAGTATTGCTATGTTTAATGAAAACGTAGTTACCATTAAATTTGTTGTAAGACGATTTTTGAACAACGCCATCACCAGCCGCCCAAATCGGGGTGCCCACTGGTGCTGCATAGTCCGTGCCTCTATGAGGACGAACGCGTCCCGTCACTGGATGTAAGCGGCGTGGGTTGAAATTAGACGAAACTCGACGGAAGTCCAACGGCGCGCGTAAGAATGCTTTTTTCATTGCACGCCCATTTTCGTCGTAATACTTGCCACTTTTCTGATCCAATATTGCGGTAAAGGTATCGCCTTGGTTTTTAAAGATCGCAGCAATGATTTTTCCACGGCCGATTACTTCACCTTCTACCACTTCCTCTTGGTAAAGTACTCGGAAGCTGTCGTTTTTACGAATATCTAAAGCAAAGTCGATGTCCCAACCAAATATGCCAGCCAGTTCCATGATTTGGTTACCATTTAATCCAGAAGATATTCCTGCATTCCAAAAGTTTGATTTGATGGTGGCTTCAGCGTAGTTGTACTGGAAGTCGACTTCTTTTTTATCAACTTCAGAAACGTACTTGCCGTCTTTTAATGTGATACGAAAAGTCTCGAACGCGCTTAGTGTTCTTCTTAGCTGCACCAAGTTGTTATTTTCGTCAAAACCAAATTGCAATCGGTCACCAGGTCGAAGCCGAGTTAACTGTTTTTCCACTTCTTTGTCTGATGAGACCAGTTCATGTAATAGACGAGCAGAAAGTCCTACGCGACTAAATAAGATGGCAGCACTCTCGCCATTTTTTACTTTGTATGTTTCCCAGCGCAGCACGGCAGGAACCGCAGGCGATGAACTATTTAGTGCACTGAGTTCGAGGGAAACTGGCACAGGATAATGTTGACCAACTTTTAATCGGCTTTGTTGCGGGTTGAGGTCTTGCGGATCGGGCAGAAAGAACAGTGCAATGATGATCAGAGCACTAAAAAACCCGATCAATACTTTGTGCAAGAGTGGAAGTCGGACAAAAATCGAATGCATGAGGTACTTGATTGCTAAATTAAACGGAAAAAGTGACAACTACCTAGTCTAACGTGTTTCAAAATGCATCGCTATTCAAGTAATATGTTCAGCTATTATATTTTTGCCAAATCTGTGGGAGTGAACAAGAATGGCGAGCATTGAAGCTGCACTAGCCGAGATTAAGCGCGGTGTTGAAGAGCTGATTCCAGAAGAAGAGCTAATCGCAAAACTAAAAGAAGACCGTCCTCTACGTATTAAATTGGGCGCCGATCCAACAGCACCTGACATTCACCTAGGCCATACGGTTATTTTCAATAAGCTTCGCTTGTTCCAAGAACTAGGTCATGAAGTGACGTTCCTAATCGGTGACTTCACTGCAATGGTTGGTGACCCAACAGGTAAAAACACAACTCGTCCACCGCTAAGTCGCGAAGACGTATTGCGTAACGCTGAAACGTACAAAGAGCAAGTGTTCAAAATTCTCGATCCTGCAAAGACTAAAATTCAGTTTAACTCTGAGTGGCTGTCTGAACTGGGCGCAGAAGGTATGATTCGCCTTGCGGCAAACCAAACCGTTGCTCGTATGCTAGAGCGTGACGACTTTAAAAAGCGTTACGCGGGTGGTCAGCCAATTGCTATTCATGAGTTCATGTACCCACTTCTACAAGGCTGGGACTCAGTAGCAATGGAAACGGATGTTGAATTAGGTGGTACAGACCAGAAGTTCAACCTTCTAATGGGTCGTGAACTGCAAAAGTCTCACGGTCAAAAACCTCAGGTTGTACTGATGATGCCGCTTCTAGTGGGCCTTGATGGCGAGAAGAAGATGTCTAAGTCAGCAAACAACTACATCGGTATCAGCGAAGCGCCAAGCGAAATGTTTGGTAAAATCATGTCTATTTCTGATGACCTAATGTGGAGCTACTACGAGCTGCTCTCTTTCCGTCCTCTGGAAGAGATTGCTCAATTCAAAGCTGATGTAGAAGCGGGCAAAAACCCTCGTGACATCAAAGTATTGCTAGCAAAAGAAATTATTGCTCGTTTCCACAGTGAAGCCGATGCCGATGCAGCAGAGCAAGAATTCGTAAACCGTTTTGCGAAGAACCAAATTCCTGATGAAATGCCAGAGTTTGACTTTGACGCAGGTCGCCCAGTGAGTAATCTGTTGAAAGAAGCAGGCTTATGTCCATCATCGTCAGATGCGATGCGCATGGTTAAGCAGGGCGCTGTGAAGATTGATGGTGAAAAAATTGCGGACAGCAAATTTGCTCCAGAAGCGGGTACTTACGTGTTCCAAGTAGGCAAACGTAAATTTGCTCGTATTACTATTCAGTAATTCATAATGACTGCAAATGAAAGCGTCCGAAGGGCGCTTTTTTTGTATGAAAATTTAGCAAAAACGGCAAAGTAAAACTTCCATACCTGATGAACTTTGCTACTATACTTGCGCTGCCAATAATGGCAGCGCTATCGGAGATTTACATGAACAATACCGACCATCCTCCCAGTCGTTGGGTGAGTAAGATTAAGGGAGCGAAATAACCCGCTTCGGTATTGGCGATCTCCGCCTTACCTAAGTGGTGAGGCATCTTTTCTAATTTTCTTCTCGTTATTTCCTTCATACATTCTGAATAGACAGTGCATTGGCATTGGTTTTCTCTGTGCATCTTAATTGTTGTCTGACTTTTAGCGTGCGAGAGTGGCTTTTTCATGCTTTGTCGATGGTCGTTACCAATGCCAATCGGGAGATTCGCCATGACGGTAATGAACAACACTTTTATTGAAACAACACCAAACTTTTCTGAAGTAGAAATTGGTGCAGCTCGCAATGCATTCTTGCAGTACGAGCAAGAGCAACAAGTCCATTTGCTTACGGTTATGCCGATTGATGAGGCTGTAGGTATTTTACAGCATTGCTCTGTCGGCTATGTGAATAGTCTTATTGCTCAACTTGAGCAAGCAGGTCATGACAAACGCGCACGTCATTATGCTCACCAACTGGGTCTGCATATGTCTGAAGTTGATACACCCGATGGTTATTTATCAACTAGTGTTTTAGGGCATGTAAAACAGCGTATTGGATGGATCATTGCGTTGGCTCTTTTAGGGATAGTGTCAGGCTTGATCATCGCTCAGTATGAGGACACCCTTAGTCAGCTTGTTTTACTTGCAGTGTACATGCCAGTGATTGCAGCTGCTGGTGGTAACACAGGAACACAAGCAGCAACTTTGGTGATTCGTGCTCTTGCTACTGGAGAGTTAAAAAAACGCCAATGGTTAGAAGTTTTGTGGAAAGAGAGCCGAGTCGCTCTATTTATTGCGCTAGCAATCGCTATCGTGATGATTGGACGCATTATGTTATTTAGTGCAGGACAATCAACAGGAGGCTTTGAACTGACCGATATCGCACTGGCAATAGCAGTTGCGCTGTTCATTCAAGTCACCATTTCTACAACATTGGGCGGGCTGTTGCCAATTATTGCACGAGCTTGCAAGTTGGACCCAGCCGTATTGGTGAGTCCAGTTCTTGCGTCTATCGTCGATATTTCAGGAATGTGGATTTACTTTAACGTGGTGAACTATTTCTTAGGTATTGCCTGACTAAAGTTCACAATGTCATTGTAAAAAAGCTGCTCAAAATGTGTAATCGGGGCGATGACAGGTGTGTTGTCGTCCCGTTTGTCTGGGAAGTAGTCTGAAACAAACTGAACAAAAATGGTGTTAGGTTGACCATTTTTATCCAAGCCATATCCAGCCATATTGTAAGTCCCGTAGATAGAGCCACTTTTCGCGATCAGCTGTCCTTTAATTGGAAGTTTTCGCATACTTTGTCGGTACTTTAATGTGCCGGATTCACCTGATTTCGGCATGATGGCAATCAATTTGAGTTCGTTTTCATGCTTCCAAATATAGCGCAGCATTTCAGCCATCTTGGTCGCGGAGATCCGGTTATTTCGCGAAAGCCCTGAGCCGTCTTCTAGGCGCGCATTACGAATATCAATACCAGTGTTGGCGAAAATGATCTGCTTGATCGCTTCTGTCCCGTTAGTAAAACTGCCTGGCTGAACGAAAAATTTAGCACCAAGTGTTTTGGTTAATGTGTCGGCAATCAAGTTGTCAGAGTTTTTGAGCATATCTTCAAGAATGTCTGGTAAGGCCTTTGATTGATGCATTGCGATGAGCTTTCGCTGCTTTTCTGGCGCCGTACCGACCCTAATCTTTCCTGATACCCCAATGTTGAGCTCCTTGAGCAAAGTCGCCAACCTTTGACTGGTGTAACGCTCAGGGTCTTGAACCGCAAATTTCAGTGGCAATGGTTTGTCTCTTTCAACCAAGCACCCTGTTAGCTTGTAGTTGTTATCGGGATTTGCAACTAAACCTAAGTCACAATGACGACTTTTCTTAATGGTTTTAGAAACTGTTTCTACGGTACTTGTGACACGAATAGGTTGATGCTCTGGTACGTAGACCCGCGTTCCACCATCTTTTTGTGTATAGATAGAGGCTTGTACACAGTTGTTATTGAGTGTGATGGTCGATGCCGGAGCGCTGTAGCAAACTCCCAAGATATCCCATGGCCAGCCCACCGCACGGTTATAACCAGTGAATGCGCTGTTATCGAGCCATAGGTCACCGTTAATCCGTTTTAAGCCATTTTTCTTAGCTAGAGTGAGGAGTGATTTTAAGTCGTTGGTTTGGAGTGTTGGGTCGCCGACAAAGTAAATCACTGCATCTGAGTTCGACGTTTCCAGCTTGGTTCGAAACCGGAAATTATCACCCAGTTCTAGCTTTGCGGCTAATGCGGTGACGATTTTTAATGTACTCGCTGGTGGGAACAGTTGTTCGGTAGGATGAACACCGTCAAGCTCAGCATTTTCACTGAGTTTTTCCGCAACTAAACTGATGCGGGCGCCTTCAGGCAGCACTTCTTGATGAGGGTACGCTTGTGAAAAAGCAGAAAGTAATGAAGAGAATATGAGCAAGGGCCAACGTAAACGCATAATGATACTTTCTAAGGTGAGTTATGTGATTGAGTATACGCAAGTCCTTTCAATATGCTAGGTAACTAAAGAAATGCTTCAAATGTCTTCATGAATGAGACACGAGAGAAAGGCGCGCTGCTTAAAATTAAGTATAAAAAATGCCCGCTTAAAGCGGGCATTCGATATTCTAGTCAAAGACCGGAATTAGAAGTCGTAACGTAGACCTAGAGCTAGCTCGTCTTCAGCATCGATCTTAGTTGCAACTGTTTTGCTAGTGTCAGTTGAACCAAACTTGTCACCTGCATCAATCAGGTTGAAGTTGTAAGAAATGTAACCACGGAAGTTAGGCTTGAAGTAGTAAGAAGCATCAACAGCGAAGTTGTTTGCAGAAGTTTCGTTGTTAGTTTCTGCATTGTTGTATGATGTTGTAAATACTGTTTGGCCTAGAGTGTAAGCACCCGCTAGCTCGTAACCAGTGTAATCAACTGTGTTACTGTTGTTTGAATCTTCCATTTTCTCGCCGTCAGTGAATACACCAGCGAAGTAAAGATCAGACATTGTGTAAGATGCAGCTAGCATGTACTCGTTAGCTTTGTCTTGATCTGCGTAACCAGCACCTAGCTCAAGACCAGTGTCAGCTAGAGCGTAGATTGCAGATAGAGAGTAACCGTCTTGTTTGTTGTCGTAGTACTCACCAGTGTTTTTGTTTTCCATACGATCAGCGAAGCGGTAGCTTGCTTTTACGCTTAGGTTTTCAAACTGGCCTTTGTAAGCCATCATGTTGTCTGTACGGTCTGATACAGCTAGTTTGTCTGCTGCAGAGTTACCGTGGTAAGCCATGATATCTGTGAAGTCAGTGATAACGCCTAGTGCACCTTCAGTTTTACCGTATGCGAACTCACCGTAAGCACCGCCAAGACCAGCGTAAGCAAGACGAGTTTCTAGATCGCTCTTGTCGTCGCCGTCTACAGTACCGTTTTGAGCAGTCTCAAATTCACCTTCCCAGAAACCAACACCGTATAGGTTGTCATTGATTTCTTGTTTACCAAGGAAGTTTAGACGGATGCGAGATTTGTCTTGAGCGTCGCCATCTTTCATAGATAGACGTGCTTCAGCACGGCCGCCCATTTCTAGAGAAGTACCGTCTTGGTTGTAAAGTTCAGCTGCGTTTACGCCAGTTGCCATAGCTGCTGCAGATACAGAAAGAGCAATTAGAGTCTTTTTCATCTTATTTGTCCTAGTTAGCTGTCCATAATCATTGTTGTATGGGGGAGAGGTGATCTCTCACAAGTTGTTGGTCCAAAATTGGCTAATTGAGCGATATAGTTCGCACTTGTAAGCCATTGATCTAACAACTCGCTGGACATGTTTTACTGCTAAAGTTTCCGTATGAGTTAGTAAAATGATATAAATCCCACTGATGAACACTGTTCAATTGTGCGTTGTTTTTATTTAAATTACTGTTTTTGATTGAAATTATTGGCAATGACATTGGCCTGACATTGATTAGTTTTTATCTTTTTTGAGGTTTTTGGTGTAATGAACAGTGTTGTTTTTCAATAAATTGAGAAGGTGATTCGCCCTAGAACCGCTCTAAAAGTGAGTTATATCATTATGCCGAAAAGGCATAGTCTTGCTGTCTTTCGAATTAAGATGATTTCGTCCGGGAGTTTGTTTACACTAAACGAAATACATCTTTAAGCGCACTACCCAGTCCTATGACAGGGTGGGCTTTTTTTGTCCAAAGACCCATTTGGGCTTGAGGTTATAAAATGGAAAAAGTTCCAATGACACTACGTGGCGAGCAAAAGCTACGTGCAGAACTCGATCGTCTACTTAAACTACGTCCTCAGATCTCAGAGGCAATTGCTGAAGCTCGTGAGCTAGGTGATTTAAAAGAGAATGCTGAATATCACGCCGCTCGTGAAGAGCAGGGCATTTGTGAAGCACAAATCCGTGACATTGAATACAAACTGTCAGTTGCTCAAGTTATTGATGTAACGAAGATGGAGAACACGGGTAAAGTTATTTTTGGTTCAACCGTAACCTTGATTGATATCGACACCGAAGAAGAAAAAACGTACCAAATCGTTGGTGATGACGAAGCCGATATCAAAGCAGGTCGCATTTCAGTGAGCTCACCTATTGCTCGTGGCCTGATTGGTAAGATGGAAGGCGATGAAGTTGCTATTCAAACTCCGGGTGGCGCGAAAGACTTCGAAATTGACCGAGTAGAATATATCTAAGTCGTTTGGAGTAGCATTACTACTCTGATAAAACGCAAAAAGGTCGCCTCAGGCGACCTTTTTTCTTCAGCAACGTAAGTAGAGTTACTTACGAGGGATTTCGATTTTACGCTCTTCAGACTGGCGATATAGCACAAGCACTTTACCAATAGTCTGAACTTTTTCAGCGCCCGTCTCACGTACGATAGCGTCGATGATTAGCTGTTTTGTTTCACGATCTTCCGAAGCAACTTTTACTTTGATAAGTTCGTGATGGTTAAGAGCGATTTCAATTTCTGCTAGCACGGCTTCTGTAAGTCCATTTGCGCCCATTAGCACAACAGGTTTTAAACTGTGAGCTAGGCCTTTAAGGTGCTGCTTTTGTTTGGTGCTTAGGTTCATTACGCGGCCAATTTTCTTTAAAATAAGGGTTGAAAAAAGCTATTTTAACGCCATCTATTGCTGAAGACTATAATTTATTGAGTAATAGGTAGCGCCTATTAAAACAATAGCTCCAATTTGTGCCTTGTTGGGATTAAAATGAGTAAACAAAAACATTCGGCTAGTTCTGGTCGTTGGTTGAAAGAACACTTTGATGATAAATACGCGAATGAAGCCCGAAAAAAAGGCTACCGCTCACGTGCTTATTTCAAGATCGATGAGATTCAAACGAAAGATAAATTGTTAAAGCCTGGAATGACAGTCGTCGACTTGGGGGCTGCGCCGGGCGGATGGTCTCAATATGCTGCTAAGATAGTAGGGGACAGTGGTCAGATCATCGCGTGTGACTTGCTTCCTATGGACCCGATTGCTGGCGTTAGCTTTTTACAAGGCGACTTTCGTGATGATGCGGTATTGGAAGCTTTGCTAGAAAGGATCCAACCTTCCATGGTAGACGTAGTAATGTCTGATATGGCGCCTAACATCGCGGGAAACAATTCTGTTGATCAACCTCGCGCTATGTATTTAGTTGAATTAGCTTTAGATATGTGTCGACAAGTTCTAGCGCCTAATGGTAGCTTTGTCGTAAAGGTTTTCCAAGGGGAAGGCTTCGATCAGTATGTGAAAGAAGTCCGAGACATGTTTAAAGCCGTAAAAATTAGAAAACCAGACTCATCGCGAGCTCGCTCTCGAGAGGTCTTCGTCGTAGCCACTGGTTACAAAGGTTAACCATTTTGCTCTCTTGAGAGCGTGTTAACACTATAGCTACAGTTAATGAACTGTAGTACCCTACCTTTAATTACAATTAGTTATCGAGAGGCTTACACCTTGAGTGACATGGCAAAAAATTTAATTCTGTGGCTTGTTATCGCCGTCGTATTGATGTCGGTATTCCAGAGCTTTGGCCCTGGAGAAAGCAATGGCAGAACCGTGGATTACACCACGTTTGTACAGGAAGTTGGCCAAGGCCAGATTCAAGAAGCAACTTTTAAAGACGGTGAAATTAGCTTTGTTCGTCGTGGCGGCGGTGCCAAAATGGTCACTTACATGCCAGTGTATGACCAAAAGCTTCTAGATGACCTAATTAACCAAAACGTGAAAGTACAAGGCACGCCTCCAGAAGAGCAAAGCTTGCTGGGTACTATCTTCATCTCTTGGTTCCCAATGATCTTACTAATTGGTGTATGGATTTTCTTCATGCGTCAAATGCAAGGCGGCGGTGGTAAAGGCGCCATGTCTTTTGGTAAGAGTAAAGCTCGAATGATGAGCGAAGAACAAATCAAGACAACTTTTGCTGACGTTGCAGGTTGTGACGAAGCAAAAGAAGACGTGAAAGAGCTGGTGGACTACCTACGCGATCCAAGCCGCTTCCAAAAGCTGGGCGGTAAGATTCCAACGGGTGTTCTAATGGTTGGTCCTCCTGGTACGGGTAAAACGCTTCTAGCGAAAGCCATTGCCGGTGAGGCGAAAGTACCATTCTTTACTATCTCTGGTTCTGATTTCGTAGAAATGTTCGTTGGTGTTGGTGCATCTCGTGTGCGTGACATGTTTGAACAAGCAAAGAAAGCCGCACCTTGTATCATCTTTATCGATGAGATCGATGCGGTAGGTCGTCAACGTGGCGCAGGTGTTGGTGGTGGTCATGATGAACGTGAACAAACACTAAACCAAATGCTCGTTGAGATGGATGGTTTCGAAGGTAACGAAGGTATTATCGTTATCGCTGCGACTAACCGTCCGGACGTGCTAGACCCTGCGCTACTGCGTCCTGGTCGTTTTGACCGCCAAGTGGTAGTTGGTCTTCCAGATGTACGTGGCCGTGAACAGATCCTAAAAGTTCACATGCGTAAGGTCCCTCTAGCGGGTGATGTAGAGCCTTCTCTCATCGCACGTGGTACCCCAGGCTTCTCTGGTGCTGACCTAGCAAACTTAGTTAACGAAGCAGCCCTGTTTGCTGCGCGCGGTAACAAGCGCAACGTTTCTATGGTTGAGTTTGAACTGGCGAAAGACAAAATCATGATGGGTGCTGAGCGCCGTTCAATGGTGATGTCTGAGGAAGTGAAAGAGTCAACCGCATACCACGAAGCGGGTCACGCGATTGTTGGTCGCTTGGTTCCTGAACACGATCCAGTGTACAAAGTGTCTATCATTCCACGTGGTCGTGCGTTGGGTGTAACAATGTACCTTCCAGAGCAGGACCGCGTGAGTATGTCTCGCCAACACCTAGAATCAATGATTTCTAGCTTGTACGGTGGTCGTTTAGCAGAAGAACTTATCTACGGTGCTGACAAAGTATCAACCGGTGCTTCTAATGATATCGAGCGCGCAACAGATATTGCTCGTAAGATGGTTACTCAATGGGGTTTCTCTGAAAAGCTTGGCCCTCTGCTGTATGCAGAAGATGAAGGCGAAGTGTTCTTAGGGCGTAGTGTAACTCAGACTAAACATGTGTCTGACGATACAGCGAAGTTGATTGATGACGAAGTTCGTCAGATCATTGACCGCAACTACGATCGTGCGAAGAAGATTCTTCAAGAGAACATGGATATCATGCATGCGATGAAAGATGCGCTGATGAAGT
Source organism: Vibrio sp. 811 (assembly GCF_033339195.1). Taxonomy (NCBI): domain Bacteria; kingdom Pseudomonadati; phylum Pseudomonadota; class Gammaproteobacteria; order Vibrionales; family Vibrionaceae; genus Vibrio; species Vibrio sp. 811. Next base: position 191,344 of record NZ_JAWOUB010000003.1, on the reverse strand, counting down.
ATGAAACCATTGATGCTCGCCAGATTGATGACTTAATGGAGCGCAAAGCTGAAATTCGTGAGCCTGCGGGCTGGAGTGATAACTCAGCAAGCAAACCAGAAGACAGCGACAAGCCTCAAGCAAAGCAAGAAGTTAAAGAAGAAGCAACGGAGACTGCGAAAGATGCAGAACAGCCTAGCTCTTCTGAAACAACTTCTAACGAAGCGCCTGAAAAGAAAGACTCTGAATAAAGAGTATCGATAATATTAAACCCCGAGTTATCTCGGGGTTTTTGTGTTTATGATGATGATTACAGCAAATAACAAATCTTTGGACCTTTCGCGTCCACATGTCATGGCTATTCTAAATGTGACACCGGATTCCTTTTCGGATGGCGGTAAATACAACTCAATTGAACTTGCTCTTGCTCAAGTTGATAAAATGATAAAGGCTGGTGTAAGTATTGTTGATGTTGGTGGTGAATCGACAAGACCTGGTGCACCGGATGTGTCTTTGGAAGAAGAGCTTAGGCGTGTTGTCCCAGTAATCAAAGCCATTCGTGAAAAGTATGATGTGTGGATTTCCGTTGACACCAGTAAAGCGGAAGTGATGCGTCAAGCAATTGATGCTGGGGCTGATTTGATCAATGACATCCGTTCGCTGCAAGAGCCAGGTGCTCTGGAAGTCGCAGCAGAAGCAAACCTTCCAATTTGTCTGATGCATATGAAAGGTCAACCTAGGACCATGCAAGTTGACCCTCATTATGATGATTTAATGGGGGACGTGTCGGCTTTTCTAGAAGAACGTATCGCGGCGTGTGAAGCTGCAGGGATTGATAAATCTCAACTGATTCTCGATCCTGGGTTTGGCTTTGGCAAAACAATCGAACACAATTATCATATGCTTGCTCATCTTGAAAAGTTTCATGAATTCGGCCTGCCTATTTTGGCTGGCATGTCTCGTAAATCCATGATCTTCAAACTGTTAGACAAGCCAGCGGCAGAGTGTACGAACGCAAGTGTTGTTTGTGCTACGATTGCCGCGATGAAAGGTGCGCAGATCATTCGCGTGCATGACTTTGAAGAGACAATCGAAGCGATGAAAGTTGTTGAGATGACTAAAAACAATATTTAAAAATAATAAAGGAAAGTTTATGTCGAATGAAAGACGTTACTTTGGTACTGACGGTGTGCGCGGTAAAGTAGGACAATACCCAATCACTCCAGACTTCGTACTTAAGCTTGGCTGGGCTGCTGGTCGTGTACTAGCGAAACAAGGCACAAAGAAAGTTATCATAGGTAAAGATACACGTATTTCAGGTTATATGCTTGAATCTGCACTAGAGGCTGGCCTTGCAGCTGCGGGACTTAAAGCAACATTTACTGGTCCCATGCCAACTCCAGCCGTGGCATATTTAACTCAGACTTTCCGTGCCGAGGCTGGTATTGTGATTTCTGCATCACATAACCCATATTACGACAACGGCATTAAATTCTTTTCTTCTGAGGGTACTAAGCTACCTGACGATATCGAATTGGCGATCGAAGCTGAGTTAGATAAAGAAATTGAATGTGTGGAGTCTGCTGAGCTTGGTAAAGCAACCCGCCTAAATGATGCAGCTGGTCGTTACATCGAATTCTGTAAGAGTACTTTCCCATCTGAGTTGAGCCTTGCGAACTTTAAGATCGTAGTAGACTGTGCGCACGGTGCAACGTACCACATCGCTCCAAATGTTTTCAAAGAACTTGGGGCAGAAGTTATCGCTATGGGCGTAGAGCCTAACGGCATCAACATTAATGAAAAAGTGGGCGCAACAGACGTACGAGCTCTTCAACAGCGTGTTGTTGAAGAGCAAGCGCATCTTGGTCTCGCATTTGATGGTGATGGTGACCGCATCATTATGGTCGACCACCTAGGTAACAAAGTTGATGGTGACCAAATTGCTTATATCATCGCTCGTGATGCACTTCGTCGTGGTGAGCTAAAGGGTGGTGTTGTTGGTACACTAATGACTAACTTGGGTATGGAAAATGGTTTAAAGCAGCTAGGCATTCCGTTTGTACGTGCTGCTGTTGGTGACCGTTATGTCATGGAGCAACTGCTAGAAAAAGGTTGGAAAATTGGTGCTGAAAACTCAGGCCATGTGATCTTATTAGATAAAGTCACAACCGGCGATGCGATTGTTGCTGCACTTCAAGTACTTGCTTCTGTAATTGGCAGCGATATGTCTTTATATGAACTATCGCAAGGAATGACATTATATCCTCAGGTTTTAGAAAATGTCCGTTTCTCAGGAGAAAGTAACCCTCTTGAAGCTACAGCTGTATTAAACGCTGTCGCTGAAGTAGAGGCGACACTTGGTGATAAAGGGCGTGTACTGCTGCGTAAGTCTGGCACTGAGCCTTTGATCCGCGTTATGGTGGAAGGCGAAGATGGTGAACTAGTTCAACACTCAGCATTGAAAATCGCTGAGGCTGTTAAAGCAAGTTGTTAATCATTGCGTTAAAGCATGTCTTGAATGAAAAGGGCATCTTTTGCCCTTTTTTTGAGCGCTTAACGCATTGGCATTGATTTTTTACTAATTTTCCCTTGTCAGCGTTACTGGCTTTCGCTAGTATTGCTCCGCCTCCCGTTAGGAGGTCGCTAGCCTTGTTCATAATGATTTATTCTTTTGAACGGCGCTGGCTCAACAATTTGGAACATAGGTGGAAAAAATGTTTTCAGTTCTACTTGTGATTTACCTGTTGGCAGCGCTTGGTGTGATTGGCCTTGTGTTGATTCAACAAGGTAAAGGCGCAGATATGGGAGCCTCGTTCGGTGCTGGTGCTTCAAACACAGTGTTTGGTGCTGGCGGCTCAGGTAATTTCTTAACCCGAACAACTGCTATTTTAGCAACCGTATTCTTTATCGTTAGCTTGTTACTTGGTCGTATGTCTACGCACCAGACTGAATCACAATGGGTAGACCCAACGTTAGGTCAACCAGTTGTTGAACAAGTTAAGGATGCAGCGAGTGAAGTTCCTGCCCCTGCGGGTGATGAAATTCCTCAATAAGCTGTAAGGTTTTGATGCCGAGATGGTGAAATTGGTAGACACGCTAGCATGAGGTGCTAGTGCCTTAGGTGTGAGGGTTCGAGTCCCTCTCTCGGCACCATGTATTTACAAACTTGTAAATCACTTGTTTGCGAGTATAATGCTCAGCAAGTCGGACGCGGGGTGGAGCAGCTTGGTAGCTCGTCGGGCTCATAACCCGAAGGTCGTCGGTTCAAATCCGGCCCCCGCAACCAATCTCTTTCTTTAAAAGGAAATCGTAGATTGGCAAGTTTGCGTAGTGCTAACCACACTACGAGTTAAGAAAAGCAATTGTTGGCTATTCTTAACGTATCAGGGTCCAGCAGCATAAAACCCCGACTATCGGGGTTTTTTGTTATCTGAGCTTTTTGAAATAGCTCAGATACTGCTTGGTTTTTTGATTGGGCTCTGAGCCCTTTTTTTGTTTCTGGAGTGGTTAAATGACTGGTTTAGAAAGACAACTTACTGAAATGCTTGACGCGCCAGTAGCGGCATCAGGTTATGAGTTAGTTGGATTAGAATTCATTCGTGCAGGCGCGCACTCAACGTTACGTATCTACATTGACCATGAAAATGGTATTAACGTAGACGACTGTGCAGAAGTTAGCCACCAAGTTAGTGCAGTTTTAGACGTTGAAGATCCAATTTCTGTTGCTTACAGCCTAGAAGTGTCTTCTCCAGGTTTAGAAAGACCACTTTTTAAAGCAGCACATTACGAGCAATTTATTGGTCACGAGGTCAGCATCGTATTGAAAATGGCTGTAGCAAACCGTCGTAAGTGGAAAGGTATTATCCACGGTGTTGATGGCGAAACAGTGACAATTACTGTAGACGGTCAGCAAGAAGAGTTTGCTCTAAGTAACATTTCCAAAGCTAACCTGATCCCTAAATTTTAGTTCCCTAAAAAAGTTTAAGCTTAGAGGCTAAATATAATGAGTAAAGAAATTTTAGCGGTAGCAGAAGCGGTATCGAACGAAAAAGCGGTACCTCGTGAGCGTATCTTTGAGGCTCTTGAGATTGCTCTAGCAACTTCTACAAAGAAAAAATACGAAATCGAAATCGACGTACGTGTTGCCATTGACCGTAAAACCGGTGAATTTGTAACTTACCGCCGTTGGTTAGTTGTTGATGACGTTGAGAACCCTACAAAAGAGATCTCACTAGAAGCAGCGCAATACGAAGATGACTCAATCGAGCTTGGCGACTACGTAGAAGACGAAATCGAATCAGTAACGTTTGACCGAATTACGACTCAAACTGCTAAGCAAGTTATCGTTCAAAAAGTTCGTGAAGCTGAGCGCGCACAAATCGTTGAACAGTTCATCGACAATGAAGGTGATCTAATCACTGGTGTCGTGAAAAAAGTAAACCGTGACACAATCGTGCTTGATCTTGGTAATAACGCTGAAGCGGTAATCCTGCGTGATGACCAACTTCCTCGTGAAAACTTCCGTCCAGGCGACCGCGTACGTGGCCTTCTTTACAAAGTCGCGCCTGAAGCACGTGGTTTCCAATTGTTCATCACTCGTTCTAAGCCAGAAATGTTGGCAGAACTGTTCCGTGTTGAAGTGCCTGAAATCGCAGAAGATATTATCGAGCTTAAAGGCGCAGCACGTGATCCTGGTTCTCGCGCTAAGATCGCTGTCAAAACAAATGACAAACGTATCGACCCTGTAGGTGCGTGTGTTGGTATGCGTGGTGCACGTGTACAAGCTGTTTCTGGCGAACTTGGTGGGGAGCGTATCGATATCGTTCTTTGGGATGATAACCCAGCTCAATTCGTTATCAACGCAATGGCGCCAGCTGATGTTGCATCTATCATCGTTGATGAGGATGCACACTCAATGGACATCGCAGTTGAAGCTGACAACCTAGCGCAAGCTATTGGTCGTAACGGTCAAAACGTGCGTCTAGCATCTCAACTAACCGGTTGGGAACTGAATGTTATGACAGTTGCTGATCTTCAGAAGAAACACGCTGAAGAATCACAAGCATCTATTGAAAACTTCATGAAGTACCTAGATATTGAAGAAGACTTCGCTCAACTTCTTGTTGAAGAAGGTTTCTCAACGCTAGAAGAAATCGCATACGTGCCAGTTAACGAGCTACTAGAAATCGATGGTTTGAATGAAGAACTAATCGAAGAGCTTCGTGGACGTGCAAAAGATGCACTAACGACGATCGCACTAGCACAAGAAGAGTCTTTTGAAGGTCTAGAACCAGCTGAGGACCTACTTGCACTTGAAGGTCTTGAGCGTGAGATGGCATTTAAATTGGCAGCGAAAGGTGTAGCGACACTGGAAGATCTTGCTGACCAAGGTATTGACGATTTAGAAGGTATCGAAGGCCTGACCGAAGAACGTGCAGGTGAGCTAATTATGGCCGCACGTAACATCTGTTGGTTCGGCGAAGAAGCATAATTTTCGGCAAGGAGGAAGCGGCATGACACAATTAACAGTTAAAGCACTGAGTGATGAGATTGGTACGCCAGTCGACCGCTTGATTGAACAACTTGCTGACGCTGGCATTAAAAAGGCGAGCTCTGACAATGTTACTGATGAAGAGAAGCAGAAGCTTCTCTCTCATTTAAAGAAAGAACACGGTGATAAATCAGGTGATTCAGAGCCGACTCGCCTTACGCTTCAGCGTAAAACTCGTAGTACACTTAGTGTGAACGCGGGTGGTGGTAAGAGTAAGAATGTTCAGGTTGAGGTGCGCAAAAAACGTACATACGTGAAGCGCAGCACAATTGAAGATGAAGCGAAACGTGAAGCTGAAGAAGCAGCACAACGTGAAGCAGAAGAAGCAGCAAAACGTGCAGCAGAAGAAGCTGCAAAACGTGAAGCTGAAGAAGCTGCGAAACGTGAAGCTGAAGAAGCTGCAAAACGTGAAGCGGAAGAAAAAGCGAAACGTGAAGCTGAAGAAAAAGCGAAGCGAGACGTAGATACGAATGCACAACGTAATGCTGAAGAAAAAGCAAAGCGTGATGCTGAAGAGAAAATTAAGCAAGAAGCAGCGCGAAAAGAGGCCGACGAGCTTAAACGTCGTCAGGAAGAAGAAGCTAAGCGTAAGGCTGAAGAGGAAAGTCAGCGCAAGCTTGAAGAAGCTCGCGAATTGGCTGAAAAGAATAAAGAGCGTTGGTCTGCTGCAGAAGAGAAAAAGGGTGATATGGAAGATACAGATTACCATGTAACGACTTCACAATACGCACGTGAAGCCGAAGATGAAGCAGATCGCAAAGTAGAAGGCGGTCGTCGTAAGAAGAAAAAAGCAGCTTCGGGTAAAGACGACCAAGCTCGCGGTGGCCGTAACAACCAACGTGGCGGTAGAGGTCGTAAGGGCAAACTTGCTAAGCCGACTTCAATGCAGCACGGGTTTGATAAGTCAGCAACGGTTGCTAAGCAAGACGTTGTAATTGGCGAAACGATCGTTCTATCAGAACTTGCTAACAAGATGTCGGTTAAAGCGACAGAAGTTATCAAAGTAATGATGAAGATGGGCGCTATGGCGACTATCAACCAAGTGATCGACCAAGAAACAGCACAACTTGTTGCTGAAGAAATGGGCCATAAAGTAGTTCTTCGTAAAGAGAACGAACTGGAAGAAGCGGTACTATCTGACCGTGACACTAACGCGGAAGCAGTTCCACGTGCTCCAGTTGTTACTATCATGGGTCACGTTGACCACGGTAAAACGTCAACACTTGACTACATCCGTCGCACACACGTTGCTTCTGGCGAAGCGGGTGGTATTACTCAGCACATTGGTGCGTACCACGTTGAAACAGACAACGGCATGATCACGTTCCTTGATACTCCTGGACACGCAGCGTTTACTGCAATGCGTGCTCGTGGTGCTCAAGCGACAGATATCGTTGTTCTTGTAGTTGCAGCAGACGATGGCGTAATGCCACAAACAGTAGAAGCAATTCAGCACGCGAAAGCGGCAGGCGTTCCTCTAATTGTTGCTGTGAACAAGATCGATAAAGAAGACGCGAACCCAGATAACGTTAAGAACGAGCTTGCTCAATACGACGTTATTCCTGAAGAGTGGGGCGGTGAGAACATGTTCGTTCACATCTCTGCTAAACAGGGTACAAACATCGATGGTCTCCTAGAAGCAATCCTTCTTCAGTCTGAAGTTCTTGAACTTACAGCTGTAGCTGAAGGCATGGCATCTGGTGTTGTTGTTGAATCTCGCCTAGATAAAGGTCGTGGTCCAGTTGCAACAGTACTTGTTCAATCAGGTACACTAAACAAAGGCGACATCGTTCTTTGTGGTCAAGAATACGGCCGTGTTCGTGCAATGCGTGATGAGCTAGGTAAAGAAATTACTTCGGCTGGCCCATCTATCCCTGTAGAGATCCTAGGTCTTTCAGGTGTACCATCTTCAGGTGATGAAGCAACAGTAGTTCGTGACGAGCGTAAAGCGCGTGAAGTAGCTAACTACCGTGCTGGTAAGTTCCGTGAAGTGAAACTTGCTCGTCAGCAGAAATCTAAACTAGAGAACATGTTCTCTAACATGACTGCTGGTGAAGTTGCTGAACTTAACGTTGTACTTAAAGCAGACGTTCAAGGTTCTGTCGAAGCAATCGCAGATTCACTAGTTAAGCTATCTACTGACGAAGTTAAAGTGAACATCGTTGGTTCTGGTGTTGGTGGTATTACGGAAACTGACGTAGTACTAGCGGAAGCTTCAAACGCAATCATCCTTGGCTTTAACGTTCGTGCAGATGCTTCTGCTCGCCGTGCTGTAGAAGCCGCAGCTGTTGACTTACGTTACTACTCAATCATTTACCAATTGATTGATGAAGTGAAACAAGCAATGGGCGGTATGCTTGCTCCAGAATTCAAGCAAGAGATCATTGGTCTTGCTGAAGTTCGTGACGTGTTTAAGTCACCGAAACTGGGCGCTATCGCTGGTTGTATGGTTACAGAAGGTGTGATCAAGCGTAACAACCCAATCCGTGTACTACGTGATAACGTTGTTATTTACGAAGGTGAACTAGAGTCACTGCGTCGTTTCAAAGATGACGTTCAAGAAGTTAAGAATGGCTACGAATGTGGTATCGGCGTTAAGAACTACAATGATGTTCGCGTTGGTGACCAAATCGAAGTCTTCGAAATCGTTGAAATTAAACGTACTCTAGACTAATTGACTAAAATTACTAATATTGTCTTTGAAAGATAAGTAGTAATTGGTTGTTGAATACACCATGGGGGGCTGGCTTTGACCAACCCCCCATTCTTTCTATATAAGAGTAAAGATATGTCAAAAGAATTTAGCCGCACGCAGCGCGTTGCACAGCAGCTGCAAAAAGAACTAGCGATGATCCTTCAACGTGAAGTTCGTGACTCTCGCCTTGGCATGGTGACGATCTCAGACGTAGAAGTCTCTCGTGACCTAGCTTACGCAAAAGTATTTGTGACCTTCCTATGTGTGGGTGAGCAAACACCTGAATCATGTCTAGCAGCGCTACGTGAGCACGAAGTGCACATTCGCATGATGTTAGGTAAGCGTATTCGTCTACGTTTAACGCCAGAAATCCGCTTCCACTATGACAATACGCTTGTTGAAGGTATGCGTATGTCTAACCTAGTGTCTGAAGTCGTTAGTTCAGACAAACAAAAGCAAAAAGATTCTGGTCGTGAGGACGAAGAATAATGGCTCGTCGTCGTAAAGGTCGTCCAATTAATGGCGTTATACTGTTGGACAAACCAACAGGTATCTCTTCCAATGATGCACTGCAAAAAGTAAAGCGAATCTACTTTGCCGAGAAAGCAGGCCACACTGGAGCCTTGGACCCATTAGCGACAGGCATGCTGCCAATTTGCTTGGGTGAAGCGACAAAATTTTCTCAGTTTCTTCTTGATTCTGATAAACGCTACCGCGTGATCGCAAAGCTGGGTGAACGTACCAATACATCTGACTCGGATGGTGAAGTTGTAGAGACGCGTCCAGTCGATGTTACGTTAGACAAGCTAGAAGCGTGCATCGATCAGTTCCGTGGTGAATCTGATCAAGTACCTTCCATGTTCTCTGCGTTGAAGTATCAAGGTAAACCCTTGTATGAATACGCTCGTAAAGGCATCGAAGTTCCGCGTGAATCTCGTAAGATCACGGTATATGAGATTGTTCTTCACCGTTTTGAAGGCGATGAAGTAGAGATGGAAGTGCACTGCTCTAAAGGTACCTATATTCGTACTATCGTTGATGATCTGGGCGAAATGTTAGGTTGTGGTGCGCACGTAACTATGCTTCGTCGTACTGGTGTTGCTAAATACCCTTACGAGAATATGGTAACACTTGAGCAACTAAATGAGTTGCTAGAGCAAGCTCACCGCGAGGAACGAGCGCCTCGAGAGCTACTGGACCCACTGCTTTTGCCAATGGATACAGCGGTAGAAGACTTACCAGAAGTCAACTTGGTGCCTGAACTGGCGAATATGGTCCAACATGGACAGCCCGTTCAAGTATTTGGTGCTCCGACTGAGGGCTCACTTCGCCTTACTATGGGTGAAGAACGCTTGTTTATTGGCGTTGGCGAAATGAACGAAGATGGCAAAATCGCTCCTAAGCGATTGGTCGTGTTCCGAGATGACGTTGCATCCAAGTAAATGATTGAAAATACCGACCTGAGTGTCGGTATTTTTATATTGCACGAGATAGGAAATTTCCCTATAATCCGCGCTTCGCGTAGCGGCTGAATCAGAGATTGGCTGCTACAACTTTAAACCTACTCTTATTAGGAGAGAATTATGTCTCTGAATGCAGAAACTAAAGCAGCAATCGTTGCAGAATACGCACAAGGCGAAGGCGACACTGGTTCACCAGAAGTTCAAGTAGCTCTACTTACAGCTTCTATCAACCACCTACAAGGTCACTTCAAAGCGCACAAAGGCGATCACCACAGCCGTCGTGGTCTTCTACGCATGGTTTCTCGTCGTCGTAAGCTTCTAGATTACCTAAAAGGTAAAAACCTAGCTCGCTACCAAGACCTAATCAAACGTCTAGGCCTACGTCGCTAATCAGCGACTGCATAGCAGTTTGTCTAAAAAGGGGCTTTATGCCCCTTTTTTGTTGCCTAAATTTAGCCAAATTAGACTTATGCCGTTATAATACTGGCGGCTAAACCTTGTAAGAGGTTTTCTCAAAAGCTCATAGCATTACAGTCAACCACGTCGACCAAAAGGTCGCGACTATTCAAAAGGAATTTCCGAGTTTCTTTTTACTAGTCGCGATTCGTAATGCCTTGAGTGTCAATTAACACATCTAAGATTTCTTTAAGCACTAAAGGAAGATTAGAAACAAGGAATAACAATGTTCGAAAAACCAGTTGTTAAAACGTTCCAGTACGGTAACCACACAGTTACTTTAGAAACTGGCGTTATTGCACGTCAAGCTACAGCAGCAGTTATGGTCACAATGGATGATACGTCTGTATTCGTATCTGTTGTAGGTAAAAAAGAAGCCGTTGCAGGTCAAGACTTCTTCCCACTAACGGTTAACTACCAAGAGCGTACTTACGCTGCGGGTAAAATTCCAGGCGGCTTCTTCAAACGTGAAGGTCGTCCTTCTGAAGGCGAAACGCTAACAGCTCGTCTAATCGACCGTCCAATCCGTCCGCTATTCCCAGACGCGTTTAAAAACGAAGTTCAGGTTATCGCGACAGTAATGTCTGTAAACCCAGATGTTCAGCCAGATATCGTTACAATGATCGGTACTTCTGCTGCTCTTGCTATCTCTGGCATTCCATTCAACGGCCCTATCGGTGCGGCGCGTGTTGGTCATATCGATGGTCAGCTTGTACTTAACCCTAGCCAAACTGAACTAGAAACTTCTAAGCTTGACCTTGTTGTTGCAGGTACAGAGTCAGCAGTACTGATGGTTGAGTCAGAAGCGGACAACCTAACTGAAGAAGAAATGCTAGCGGCGGTTGTTTATGGTCATGACCAACAACAAGTTGCTATTCAAGCTATCAACGAATTCAAAGCAGAAGTTGCAACTCCTGCTTGGGATTGGGTTGCTCCTGAAGAGAACACAGCGCTTAAAAATAAGATTGCTGATCTAGCAGAAGCTAAACTTGTTGAAGCTTACCAAATTACTGAGAAAATGGCTCGTTACGACCGCATCCATGAGATCGCTGCGGAAGTAAATGAAGTTCTTCTTGCTGAAGATCCTGAAGCAGACACAAAAGAAATCCACACTATCTTCCATGATCTAGAGAAGACAGTAGTACGTAGCCGTATTATTGCAGGTAACCCTCGTATCGATGGCCGTGAAAAAGACATGGTTCGTGCACTAGATGTACGTACTGGTGTTCTTCCTCGTACTCACGGTAGCGCGCTATTCACTCGTGGTGAAACTCAGGCGATCGTTACGGCAACGCTAGGTACTCAGCGTGATGCTCAAATCATCGATGAGCTAACTGGTGAGCGTAAAGATCACTTCCTACTGCACTACAACTTCCCTCCATACTGTGTAGGTGAAACTGGTTTTGTAGGTTCTCCTAAGCGTCGTGAAATCGGCCACGGTAAACTGGCGAAGCGTGGTATTGCTGCAGTAATGCCTTCTGTTGATGAGTTCCCATACACAGTACGTGTTGTATCGGAAATCACTGAATCTAACGGTTCATCTTCAATGGCTTCAGTATGTGGTACTTCTCTTGCGCTTATGGACGCAGGTGTACCAATCAAAGCATCTGTTGCTGGTATTGCAATGGGTCTTGTTAAAGAAGGTGACGATTTCGTTGTACTTTCTGACATCCTTGGCGATGAAGACCACCTAGGTGACATGGACTTTAAAGTAGCAGGTACTAACACTGGTATCACTGCACTTCAAATGGACATCAAGATCGAAGGCATCACTAAAGAAATCATGCAAATTGCGCTTAACCAAGCTCAAGGCGCACGTAAGCACATCCTATCTGTAATGGATGAAGCAATCTCTGGTGCTCGTGAAGACATCTCTGAATTTGCTCCGCGTATTCACACGATGAAGATCAGCGCTGAGAAGATCAAAGACGTTATCGGTAAAGGTGGTGCAGTTATCCGTGCTCTAACTGAAGAGACTGGTACAACTATCGAAATCGAAGACGACGGTACTATCAAGATTGCGGCAACTGAAGGCACTGCTGCGAAAGAAGCTATCCGCCGTATCGAAGAGATCACTGCTGAAGTTGAAGTGGGCCGTATCTACACAGGTAAAGTTGCACGTCTAGCGGACTTCGGTGCATTCGTAACGGTTCTTCCAGGCAAAGATGGTCTTGTACACATTTCTCAAATCGCCGAAAAACGTGTTGAGAAAGTGTCTGACTACCTAGCTGAAGGCCAAGAAGTTCAAGTTAAAGTTCTTGAAATCGACCGCCAAGGCCGTGTACGTCTAAGCATGAAAGAAGCGGTAGAAAAGCCAGCTGAAGAAGCTGCTGCTGAAGCACCAGCTGCTAAAGACGAGTAAGACAAAATGAGACTTTCAGCCTTTTATTAGATTAAGGGCCTGAAAGCATGTTATAAAAGGGGAGCATTTTCGCTCCCCTTTTTTGGTTTGTTTCGATGTATTAACCTCAAACGAGGTTATCGCCTATATTGCATTAAGAGAAATAAATCTTGAGCGGTCCAAACAGGAGTATCAATTAGTGAAATGGTTTCAAACCGCAATTTTATGTGTTGCTATCGCGCTGACCGGTTGTGCAAATACTTCTCAACAATCAGCACAAAAGTGGTTATATCCACCGATGGCGGTGCCACTTCAGCCTAGTGTTCAACAAGAAGTACAAATCGCGCGTCTCTCGCAGTTGCTACAACGTCCCGACCTTAGTGATGAAGTGCGCGCTAAAATGCATTATGAGCGCGGTAGCTACTACGACAGCGTTGGTTTACGTGATCTTGCCCGTTTGGACTTTAACCAGTCTTTGCAGTTGAATCCTGCTCAGCCGGACATCTTCAATCTTTTGGGAGTATACTTTACCCAAGTAGGAGAGTTTGATGCGGCATATGAAGCGTTTGACTCGACCATAGAGTTGGCTCCTGATAATACCTATGCTGAGCGCAACCGTGCGATTGCACTGTATTATGGTGGCCGAATCGATCTCGCTTTAGAAGATATGACCAAGCATTATCAAGAAATGCCAACGGATCCTTTTCGTTCATTATGGCTGTACATCATCGAAGCTGAGCAAAATCCAGAGCAAGCAAAAGCCAATCTTCAACAGCGTTATTTACGAGATCGTAGTGAAGAGTGGGGGTGGGTTCTTGTTGCTATCATGCTGCGAGACGTCTCGGACGAAGACGCGCTTAAAGCAATTATGGATGGAACAAGAGAGAATTATCGCCTAGCTGAACGATTGACGGAAACGTATTTCTACCTTGGAAAGCGTAATCAGCTTGAAGGTGATATCGCAAGTGCCATCTCACTTTATAAGCTCGCGATTTCGTTCAACGTTTACGATTATGTTGAGCATCGCTATTCTTTCTTGGAATTGGCGCAAATCTACGATCAATTACAGCAAGATAGATTGGCCAAGTTAAAGGCTGCCAAGAAGCTGGAAATTGAATGATTTAGAGCCGCTCGATGAGAGCGGCTTTTTTTATGATTGAACTTGATGAGTGACTCATTTAAAATAGTTAGTCTTGCTAACTAAGTGGTGGTGGCTTTTATGGCATTAGAAGAAAGCTTGATTGATTTAGAGCGTTTTTGCGCCAAAGCTTGGCGTGTCTATGCCAAAGAAGATCCATTATCACATCTAAGCTTTAATGAGTTCGATTATTTACGTGTGATTCAGGTTTACCCTGAGGGTGTGCGAATAACCGATCTTGCAGAAGAGCTGCAAGTGACTAAGCCTTCCGCGTCGACAATGGTTGTGCGTCTGGAAAAAAAGGGTTTGGTGAAACGCATCGCATGTAATGAGGATGCTCGTGCTAAGCGTGTGTTGCTTACAGAAGAAGTCGCAGAAAAAATGTCTTTGGAGCAGGTAGTGTACAAAGATATCTCTGAACAAATGATGCAACAATTAAATCAGCAAGAAGCTGAGCAGTTACAAGCTTTACTGAATAAAGCATTGAGCAATAAGTCATTTTAAACTAAACCAAAGGCCTCCGCTGTACGCATTAGCCTTTGGTGTTTCATTTTTCTTTTATTTAATTTAACCATTTAGTTAGCCTTGCTAATTAAATGGTTAGCTTTGCTAACTACTGGTGACAGTCATGCAAAACTCAATTTATAGACAGTTTTGGAAATATACGATTCCAACCGTCGCAGCAATGCTCGTAAACGGTTTGTATCAAATAGTTGATGGCATTTTTATTGGCCGTTATGTTGGCGCTGACGGATTAGCTGGGATCAATGTTGCGTGGCCTATTATCGGTTCGATCCTCGGTATAGGAATGATGATTGGGGTGGGGACTGGTGCACTGACCTCGATCAAGCAAGGAGAGAATGATCATGAAGGTGCTAAGCGAATCCTAACGACCGGATTGACGTTGTTAGCGGCATTGATGCCAATCGTTGCTACAATATTGTTCTTGTTTTCGGATGAATTTATTCGCTGGCAAGGAGCGGAAGGGCGAGTGTTTGAACTTGCGCTGCAATATTTGCATATTCTGATTGTCGCGTGCGTATTCACGTTGGGTTCTATCGCGGTTCCGTTTCTGTTACGCAATGACGACAGCCCGAACTTAGCAACGATTTTGATGGTCATCGGTGCCGTTATTAACATCGTATTAGACTACGTATTTATTGCTTGGTTGGAGTGGGAGTTAACCGGAGCCGCTATTGCCACTGCACTTGCACAATTAGTGGTCACTGTGCTCGGTATTGGTTACTTCTTTACTTCAAAAGCAACATTACGCCTTCGTATCCGCGACTTCAAAGTTCAGGTTGATGCTGCACCAAAGATTATCATGATAGGTACATCAAGTTTCTTTATGTACGCCTACGGCTCTGTGATGGTGGCACTGCACAACGCGTTATTTGCTCAATACGGAAGTGCAATGTTGATCGGAGCGTACGCGATTTTGGGGTACATCGTGACGGTTTACTATCTGATAGCCGAAGGAATTGCGAATGGTATGCAGCCTTTAGTGAGCTTCAACCACGGTGCACGTAATCAGGATAACATTAGAAAGTTATTAAAGGTCGCGATGGGGACATCTGTGCTTGGTGGGGTGGCGTTCGTTGTTTTGATGAACCTTTTCCCGTACGAACTGGTTTCGGTGTTTAATAATGCAGACCAACAGTTGATTGATAGCACGGTGATCGGGATTCGTTTACACATGTTTGCGTTGTTCTTAGATGGTTTTTTAGTTGTGGCGGCCGCGTACTATCAATCAGTAAACAAAGGCAGCAAAGCCATGTTTGTAACACTAGGCAACATGCTGGTCCAGTTGCCATTCTTATTCATTATGCCGAAACTTTTCGGCGTGACAGGCATTTGGTTAGCTTTCCCATTGTCTAACATTGCATTGAGTTTGGTCGTGATCAGTATGTTGTGGCGAGATGTGAAAAAGCTGCTTAATGAAACTTCGGCTGAGCCAACAGTGCAAGCCTGTTAACAATGGCTGATAGAGAAAAGCGAGGTTGGGCCTCGCTTTTCTTTTTTGGGGAGCTAAATGTTTTTTACTTCTAAGCCAGCTAGCTGATGCCAATAGCCATTGCATTGGCGGCTTTCAAGTTTTTCAGGGTTGTCGCCGTGCTCGTTTGAGCGAAAATGCTCTAACTCAGAAAGTGTACTCACACCGAGAGGGCTTAATCGGACCACATCAACCAGGCCTTGCATACTTGGTAAGTCATTGATCAGGTTATAACAATACCCTGATTGTGTTTGAATGCCGTTAAGGTTAAAGACTTCTTGCCCTTCTTGGCTACTGACCTGGATTCCCGTAGGGTATTTGATACAGCAGGTTTCGCAATCGTCTTTCGCTCGGTTTTCAGCTCGGGCTGTGAAACAGCGAGCGGAATACGCTAAAGGTAAATAACCGTGGCTAAATACCTCAACTTCAAACTTGTTACGAATACCCAGCTCGTCACACTGAACTAAAGTATCGTTTAACCATTCGCGAGAGAGCTCGACAGGCATGCACCAACGCATCATACCTTGCTTCAAAAATAAGTTGAGCGTGTGTGCGTTATAAGTATTGATTGCAGGGCCAACGACGAAAGGCACTTTATGCTCTGATGCCAATTGAACAGCAGATACGTCATTTGCTTCAATCGCGAAGTCACCGTTGTCGATGTACTTCTTCATTATGTTTACTTCACTCGGAGCTTCTAGTAGTGCCATCGTTGATAGCACCACTTGCTTGCCAGATGCAGACAGCTCTTTTGCGATTTCAAGCCAATGCGAAGGCTTCATTTCTCGACGTTTTGAACATACGGTTTCCCCAAGATAGATGATGTCCGCGGATCTTGATTTCGCTTGTTCATAAAACGCTTCGATGTCTTGTTTTGGCCAGAAGTACAACAGCGGGCCAAGCGCGTATTTCATTGAATTATCCATCTTAACCTCTACTGCCATTTGCGGTGATAAGCACCAAGTGTGGTCTGCGTACCTTCAGACACGTTTGCCAATGCGGCATCCCAAGCCGCTTCGACTTGGTAAGCTTCTGGGTTTGCTTGGTAACGGTCAATCGCGGCTCGCCATGTTCGAGTGACTTGTTCTACGTAAGCAGGGCTACGTTGGCGACCTTCAATTTTTACAGAAGCCACATTTGCAGCAAATAGTTCTGGCAGCATAGAGAGGGTGTTCAAACTGGTTGGTTCTTCCAGTGCGTGGTAGCGTTTTTTCTCGCCTTCGATTTCAGCTTCGAAACGACCTTTACACAAGGTAGGGTAGCCCGCATTTTCACCAGCGCTGTAGCGATCGATCAAAATGTCGTTAAGGCGGGACTCCAGACCATTTTCTGTTTCTTGCCAGCGAACGTACTTAGCTGGAGAGCATGCTCCCACAGTGTTTGGAGACTCGCCTGTCATGTATGACGATAGGTAGCAGCGACCTTCAGACATGATACAAAGGCTACCAAAAGCAAAGACTTCTAACTCGACATCGCTAGTGATGTTGCGTGAAAGCTGTTTTACCTGATGGATAGACAATACGCGAGGCAGTACAACACGTTTTACGTTGAAGTTTTGCTTGTAGAAATCTACCGCTGCAACGTTGGTCGCTGATGCTTGTACAGAAAGGTGCAGTTCAAGTTCTGGGTATTTGCGAGCAGCGTACTCAAGTACCGCAATGTCAGCCACGATAAGTGCGTCCACACCCAAGGCTGCGGCATTGTCGACCGCATTTGTCCAACGCTCGAAACCATTTGGGTGGGCAAACGTGTTTAATGCAACGTGGATCTTTTTGTTGCGGTCATGAACGTATTGCACCGCTTTTTCAAGCTTCTTGCCGTTGAAGTTCAGACCAGCAAAGTGACGGGCGTTGGTATCATCTTTGAAACCAATGTAGACGGCATCGGCACCGCAATCAATCGCAGTTTTTAACGCAGGCAGGTTACCCGCGGGACACAAGAGTTCCATATGCTCACAATCATTGAGAATAAAAAGGTGTCCGCATTTTATGAAGAATTATGAATAGCGAAATTGACCTAAGTTAGGTTTAGCTCAATAAAGTCGATATTTACCCCTTGCGAGTAAGGGTATCGGGTCGGGGTTAGTTCTTGTGACGACGATTCTGTACAAACAGCTCTTCAATTTCATGTTTTGGCTGCGGGCGATAAAAATGGAATCCTTGAATCGCATTACATTGAAGGTTAGAGAGCAAAGTAGCTTGCTGGTGGGTTTCCACCCCCTCGGCAACGACAGTTAAGTCGAGCGACTTACCCAGATTAATGATGTTTTCAATCACAGTGACTTGTTTCGGTAGTGTGTCGATATCATTAATAAAAGCGCGGTCGATTTTTAGCTCGTCAATAGGGAAACGCGCTAAGTAGGAAAGAGAAGAGTAGCCGGTACCAAAGTCATCGATAGAGAGAGCGAAGCCAAGCTTTTTAATCGCATTCAACATTTGCAGTGTATGTTCGCTATCACTCATCACGGCACTTTCGGTTAGCTCGAAGGTAATGCAGCTTGGATCAAGCTCGGTAGTGCGAAGCAGCTTTTCCATAAAGTCGATCAGCTGTGGGTTGCCAAATTGCTCGGGAGAGAGGTTGATGGCGACACGGCCTGGCAGTATGCCTTGTTGCTTCCAACGTTTTACCGTATTGAAAACATCACGCATCACGACACGTCCAAGGTGTTCGATTAACCCAGCGCGCTCGGCGACAGGAATGAATGAGCCAGGACTAATGTACCCTTCGACTGGATGCTTCCAACGAACGAGCGCTTCTGCGCCGTTGATACTGAAGTCTCGCGCGTTAACCTTAGGTTGATACCACACTTCCAAACCGTTCTGCTGCAATGCTTTTTGCAGTTCGATTTCAAGCCACAAACGCATACGCGCTTCTTTGTTCATTTGATCGTTAAATTTGATCAGACGATTTCTACCACGATCTTTGGCTTCATACATCGCAGTATCGGCATTTTGTAGTAGGATTCGTGCATCTTGTCCGTCTTCAGGGTATCGAACGCTACCAATTGAACAGGCAAGGCGTTTGCTGAAGTGGTGCAAGTCGAAAGGTTGGTTGATCAACGAGATAATGCGATCGGACAAAATTTCAGCCATGCGGGTATTTTCTGGCTCCGGCAGAATGACGCCAAACTCATCGCCACCCAAATGACCAATAATCGCTTGGTTTGGTAGTAACCGTTTAAGACGGGCCGATACCTCTTGAATCACTTTATCGCCAATATGGTGACCAAGTGAGTCATTAATGTTTTTGAAGTTATCGATATCCAAATAGAACACCAGAAGCGGTGTTTGCTTTTTGATCAGCTGTTCCAAACGTTTGGTGAAGCCAAAGCGGTTGTAGAGTTTGGTGAGCGAGTCAATGTGTATGTCTTCATTCGATGCAGAAGACAGGTTTTTGGGCGCATCATCAGCATCTTGGATTAGGATAATTTGAGATTCGCTACCTAATATCGCCGTGGAATCCGCGTGTAGCTGAACTTTCCGTTCAAAGCCGCATCTTGCGCTGGTTAAGCAGACAAAAGGTTTGTCAGAAATTAAAGTACTCAATCGATGACTAAATACCTTTTTACTGTTTTCATCGATGAATAAACGACTTAGCTCTTCGCCCAACAATTCATGAGGAGAGTTAAGTCCGAGAAGGCGCGCTGATGCGGGGTTCGCAGAGATGACAATATCATCTTCGATAAGCAGTAAGCCGTCTGGTAGCAGTTGTGTTAACTTCGCAAACTTACTTTCGGACTCTTCTAAGGAGCGAACGAGTATCTGCTTTTCTGAAGTATCGACAGCGTGAAAAACAACAAAGCGAATGTCGTTACCTTCAAAAACTGGCGAAAGACTAAAGTGAAGACTGGTTTCAAGGTCGGTTTCATCGAGCGTGATTTCGGCTTCGACATGTGCCCCTTTGAACGCGCGCTGATAGTATGGTGCAAGCTTCTTATAAAACTGTTCACCCAGCACTTGGCAATCGTTTAAGCCGACGATTTCCTCATGACTTAAACCTGCGATATCGCAGTAACGGTCACTTACCATTCGATAATTGTGTTTTTTATCAAGAATGGCAAAGAAGAAAGGGCTATTTGAGGTTAGCGTGGCAAACCAATGTTTTAATTGCTGGGAAGGCATTAGGGTATTACCGATCTCCAATGAGCCAGATTATTCGTCCGTGTATAAAAAGCGACACCCTGATAAGCCTGCGGCGGTCTACCACCAAACCAAAGTGTTACTTGCCATTAAAGGGCTCGCGGTTTTAGCTGTGCAGTCGACAATCACATGGATACGCTCAGATAACTATAACTTTGAAAATACGGTTGTAAAAGTGTTTATCCACCTGTTCGCATCAATAATACACGTAAGTTCAAAAAAAGAAGCGTTAGTGAACAATAAACCACCAATCTAAAATAAGCACTTTATTGATACATAACAGTAATCTCATCGCCACGATTGCTTAATATAAGCAACCTAATGACAAAGTAACGGATAATGAACGTGTTAAACAAGATTCGCAGTCAACTAGTAAAGAACGCAGCTAACATTTTGCGTTCTCCAGTCCAGTTATTACCACAGCCAATTCAGAAAAAAGCGTTGCTGGAAGGGCTAAAAATGGTGTTTAAAGAAGCCTTGGAAGATGGTGACTTTGAGTTCCTTGAAGACAAGTGGTTAAAAGTTGCGATTAAAGACTTGAACTTAGCATGGTACATCAGCTATCAAGACGAAAAATTGGTGGTAGCTGAAAAACCAGTTCAGGAAGATGTGAGTTTTAGTGGTAATCTAAACGACCTAGTACTGATTGCTGGTCGTAAAGAAGACCCTGACACACTGTTCTTCCAACGTCGCCTTTCAATTGAAGGTGATACTGAGCTTGGCTTAGAAGTGAAAAACTTAATGGACAGTGTCGACTTAGAGCAGTTACCGAAAGCAATGCAAGTCGCTTTGAATCAATTGGCTGATTTTGTTCAGAAAGGAGTTCAAGCGCCTGCACAACCAACCGGAGTAGCGAATGCTTATTCGAACTGAAGCCCCAGCGGACATTCTTACCATTGACCGCTTATTGAAACACGCCTTCCCGACGGAAGCTGAAGCTGAGCTTGTGATGCGTTTGCGCGAAAACAGCAAATTCACGCTTTCCTTAGTCGCGTGTACAGATGAGGGAGAGGTGATAGGCCATGCTTTATTTAGCCCTGTGACCTTAAATGGTGAAGATTTGTCATGGCAAGGGCTAGCGCCATTAGCTGTTCATGAAGATTACCGTCGCCAAGGCATCGCTGCAGAGTTGATCAAAGAAGGTTTTGATTCACTGCGTGATTTTGGTTACCCAGTGTGTGTGGTGTTGGGCGATCCTGATTATTACGCGCGCCAGGGTTTTCAATCATGCGACGAGATGGGCTTTGAATGTGCTTGGGATGTCCCTAAAGGTGCATTTCGAGTCGCAGAGTTGGTCGAAGGTCAATGTGCTGGACGCTCCGGACGCATAGACTATGCGCCAGAGTTCTCTGAACTGTAAATGAAAGAAGCCCACGACTAAGTGGGCTTCTTTCTTATTCACTGAAAACTGAGATAGGGAGGTTAGGATGACTGGTTACTTTTCTTTTTGCCCCAGACCTCTATTTTCGCTTTTTTACTTACCCCTAGCAGGCTAAGTTTTGTGCTTCCCCAGCTACTGTAAGTCATTTCAATCCGTTTTAGCTTGGCTTCTTTTGTACCTGGAAGGCTCCAGGCACGAGTCGACAATCCGCTTGTTAGTACGCCCATAGAGGAAAGCTTTTTCTCACTACCATCTGTCATGACGACTTTTAAACCATTCATGTCTACCGTTCCTTGCACACATTTTAGTTTTATTTTACTGAAGCTTCGGTTTCGGAATAGGATATTTGGTGTCACGGTATCTGTTTCTGTATGAAAGTTAACGGTTTTCGTTGCAATCAGCTCCCACTCATCGCTGTTATTAGCAAAAACACTCACGCTGGTGGCGGCTACCAGTGTGCAAAGTAGTAGCGTATTTAAGAATTTCATAATGTACCTCATATGTCATACCCAATGTGTGGCCGTTGGCAAAACGCTATGTTCAGGAATATCCAAATCATCTCATTGTGTTCAGGTGTTCCTTGAAGTCCTTTAGGTATAATCGCGATAATTTGATAGGATTGCCCTCGTTCAAATAGGTGACGGAAAATGTCAATTAACGAGAAACAGTATTTACGTGAAATGGGGATCAGCACATGGGAGCTGGTACACCCTGAAAGACTGGAAGGCTATCAATCGCCATTATTGGATTTGCAAAGTTCATGTAAACTCCTATTGGTATCGCCAATATGTCCAGAAAACGAGACGGCATTGATGTTTGAGCGCGTATTAAAAAGCATTAAGCTCACGCTTGATGATGCGCTATACCTAGAGCCTGAGCGCTTATCCATGCTGGGTGAACATCAGCTAGAGTGGGTGTGGTTTGCAGGCTGTGAGGCTGATCAAAGCATCAAGGCAAAGCACCTGACCTCGCCACTATTACAAGATATTGATGGTAATAACGAACAGCGCCGCGCATTGTGGCAACAAATCTGTTCGTACTCTTAACGGAGCTAATGCGTGACAATTGAAATTACGCCGATGCGTGCAG
Source organism: Vibrio sp. 811 (assembly GCF_033339195.1). Taxonomy (NCBI): domain Bacteria; kingdom Pseudomonadati; phylum Pseudomonadota; class Gammaproteobacteria; order Vibrionales; family Vibrionaceae; genus Vibrio; species Vibrio sp. 811. Next base: position 169,119 of record NZ_JAWOUB010000003.1, on the reverse strand, counting down.
AGCACCTCGACCAAGTTTGGCAAATCGAGCAGCAAGCACATTCTCACCCTTGGGCCGAATCTTTGGTTCGTGACTTATCCAGTCGCGGTGCTTGCCATCATGTGATGCTGGAAGGCTCTCAAGTGGTTGGTTACTTCTATGGACAGAATATTGTTGGAGAAGTGACACTATTAAATATTGCAGTAGCGCCTTCTCAACAGGGCAGAGGGCTAGGGCAAAAATTGCTGGACGCGTTTATTGAACACTGTGAACAAGCCAAAGCAGAGAGTGCTTGGTTAGAAGTGCGTGAAAGTAATCACCCAGCTATCCATATTTATGAGCAAGCAGGTTTTAATGAAGTGGACCGTCGTTACAACTATTACCCAGCTAAATCGGGAAATGGTAAGGAAGACGCCATTATCATGAGTTACTTATTTTTGAGTTAGTTTTAGGCCGTTACTAATTACCTCATCAACACTTATGCTTTAAATGCGTATCCGGATTCGAGGCTTTTGAATATGTAATAATAATTTTTTGAATTTTTACATCTCTTTGTGTGGAGCTGGCTTTCCCTTGTTAGTTGCAGGTAAAGGCTGGTGAGCCGAGTAAATTCAGCTCATGTCTTTCCAGTTTGCTAGCACAGCGATAATAAGCGAGAATACCGCACAATATCGAATAGTAGATATGCTTGCCTATTTTGTGAGCATGAAAGTAATTTAGAAGATTAACTAATGTCAAATCCCCTTTTTTTAGGCGAAGTGTCTAAGCGCAGAACGTTCGCTATTATTTCTCACCCGGATGCGGGTAAAACCACCATTACTGAAAAAGTCCTTTTATTCGGAAACGCGATCCAAAAAGCAGGTACGGTTAAAGGTCGTGGTAACGCACAGCACGCAAAATCAGACTGGATGGAAATGGAAAAAGAACGTGGTATCTCGGTAACCACTTCTGTAATGCAGTTCCCTTACAATGACTGTCTGGTAAACCTACTTGATACGCCTGGACACGAAGACTTCTCGGAAGATACATACCGTACGTTAACGGCAGTAGACTCGTGTTTGATGGTTATCGATGCGGCGAAAGGTGTCGAGGATCGTACACGTAAGCTGATGGAAGTAACGCGTCTGCGTGACACGCCAATCGTAACCTTCATGAACAAACTTGACCGTGACGTTCGTGATCCAATGGAAGTATTGGACGAGGTAGAAAACGAGTTGGGCATGATGTGTGCGCCAATTACATGGCCAATCGGCTGTGGTAAAGAATTTAAAGGTGTGTACCACATTCACCGTGATGAAACGATTTTATACGAATCAGGTCACGGTCATGAGATTCAAGAAGTTCGAATCATCAAAGGTCTCGATAACCCAGAGCTTGATGAAAAAGTTGGTGCAGGCCTTGCGGAAAGTGTTCGAGAAGAGCTTGAGCTTGTTATGGGTGCTTGCCCTGAGTTTGATTTGGAAATGTTCCTAACAGGTGATCTGACGCCAGTTTACTTCGGTACTGCATTAGGTAACTTTGGTGTGGATCATATGCTAGACGGTCTAACTGAATGGGCTCCAGCGCCGAAAACTCGTCAAGCGGTTGAACGTGAAGTTGAAGCGACTGAAGAGAAGTTCTCTGGTTTCGTATTTAAGATCCAAGCGAACATGGACCCAAAACACCGCGACCGTATCGCATTCATGCGTATTGTATCTGGCACTTACACGCAAGGTATGAAGATGAACCACGTTCGTCTTGGCAAGCAAGTGAGTATCTCTGATGCAGTAACCTTTATGGCTGGTGACCGTGCACGTGCAGAACACGCTTACGCCGGTGACATCATTGGTCTACATAACCACGGCACTATTCAGATTGGTGATACCTTTACTCAAGGTGAATCACTGAAGTTCTCTGGTATTCCGAACTTCGCTCCGGAACTATTCCGTCGTATTCGCCTGAAAGATCCACTAAAGCAGAAGCAGCTTCTCAAAGGTTTGGTTCAGCTATCAGAAGAAGGTGCGGTACAGGTATTCCGTCCTCTACAGAACAACGATCTGATCGTTGGTGCCGTTGGTGTACTTCAGTTTGATGTTGTTGTGGCTCGTTTGAAGTCTGAGTATAACGTTGAAGCGATTTATGAAGGCATTAACGTTGCAACTGCGCGTTGGGTTGAGTGTGGTGATGCGAAGAAACTGGATGAGTTCCAACGCAAGAATCAAGCGAACTTAGCATTGGATGGTGGTGATAACCTAACGTATATCGCTCCAACAATGGTTAACTTAAACTTAGCGAAAGAGCGTTTCCCTGACGTTGATTTCCGTGCGACGCGTGAGCACTAATTTGGCGCGGTTAGGGTAAGCCGTAACGCAAACTAGATTTTAAAACGCCCTTGGCTATAAACTTAGCCAAGGGCGTTTTTATATAAGGATAAGATATGAATTGGTTTAAACGTGGGCTAAAGCGTTACGACAACTGGTGTAAAGAGATGGGGCTAACTCCCGATCAGAAACGCAGTTGTGTCCCATATCGAAAAGACCCTGCCCATCAAACTAAAGAGAAGAGTGAAGCCCAACCATCCTCTGGTTTTCTGCCCGCAGATACAGATAAAAAGCGTCAAGATGAAGCTCTTTGATACGCACTGCCACTTTGATTTTGATGTGTTTCAAGATGACTTTGCGCATCAACTTGAGCTTGCTCAAACGCAAGGCGTCGCAAGAATTTTGATTCCTTCCGTCGGTCCGCAAAACTGGGCTCGTATTCAAACTTTGGCAGAGCAACATACCAATTTGTATTATGCGCTCGGCTTTCATCCGTATTTTCTTGAAGATAACGTTGAGCAGAACCTTACAGAGCTAGAAGGCTATCTAAATCAAAAAGGGCAGCAGTGCGTGGCAATAGGAGAGTGTGGTTTAGATTTTGCCATTGATGTTGATCCACAGTTGCAAGAAAAGATACTTGAAGTTCAATTTGAGCTGGCTAGACGCTTCGAACTCCCAGTTATTTTACATAGCCGAAAAGCGCACAATCGCCTCATTCAAATGGTGAAAGCGGCGAATCTCCCTAGAGGTGGTGTGCTACACGCTTTTTCTGGGAGTTATCAGCAAGCCATGGAGTGGGTCAAATTAGGTTTTTTTATCGGTGTAGGAGGAACGATTACCTACCCAAGAGCCAAGAAAACACGCGACGCAATTCAAAAATTACCACTCGAAAACCTAGTAATCGAAACAGACGCACCAGATATGCCTATACTTGGATATCAAGGGGAGTCAAATCACCCAGCCAAACTCATTCACGTCTTTAATGAGCTCGTAGAGTTGCATAACGGCCGAAAGCAATCGATTGCCTCTCAACTGTGGAAAAATAGCAATTTTGCTTTCTCGATATGTGAATAAAATCTAAAGATGTGGTTTGAAATCGAAAACGTTTTCCTGCTTATTGTGAATTAACTCACAAAGCTGGTTGAATCAATCATGAATCTTATAGGAAAGTGTGAGGCTGGCATTACTTTAATTGATTCTGCATGAGTATAATTGCCCCCGCTTTATAGCTCCATTTTGTAACACGCCAATAAATAACTTATAAGGAAGTCATAAACTATGAGCCTGTTTATGAGCCTAATCGGTATGGTAGTGCTTCTTGCGATTGCAGTGGCATTTTCTAACAACCGAAAAGCTATCAACTTTAGAACTGTGGGTGGCGCATTCGCTATCCAATTCGCATTAGGTGCATTTGTTCTGTATGTACCTTGGGGCCGTGATCTACTAAACGGTTTCTCTTCAGGTGTTTCTAACGTTATCAACTACGGTAACGATGGTTCATCATTCCTGTTCGGTGGTCTTGTTTCTGACAAGATGTTCGAAGTATTCGGCGGCGGCGGTTTCATCTTCGCATTCCGTGTTCTTCCTACACTGATCTTCTTCTCTGCACTGATTTCAGTTCTTTACTACATTGGCGTTATGCAATGGGTTATCAAGATTCTTGGTGGCGCACTACAAAAAGCGCTAGGCACTTCGCGTGCGGAATCAATGTCAGCAGCAGCTAACATTTTCGTAGGTCAAACTGAGGCACCTCTAGTTGTTCGTCCATTCGTTCCAAAAATGACTCAATCAGAGCTATTCGCGGTAATGTGTGGTGGTCTAGCTTCTGTTGCTGGTGGTGTACTAGCTGGTTACGCATCTATGGGTGTTCCACTAGAGTACCTAGTTGCGGCATCATTCATGGCAGCACCAGGTGGTCTACTGTTCGCTAAAATCCTTCACCCTGAGACTGACCAGCCTCACGAAAGTATCGAAGAAGCGATGGACGGCGGTGACGACAAACCAGTTAACGTAATCGACGCAGCTGCGGGCGGTGCGGCTTCTGGTCTACAACTTGCGCTTAACGTAGGTGCAATGCTAATCGCATTCGTTGGTCTAATCGCGCTAATCAACGGTATGCTAGGTGGCATCGGTGGTTGGTTCGGCATGCCAGAACTAACACTAGAGCTAATCCTAGGTTACGCGTTCTCTCCACTAGCATTCCTAATCGGTGTTCCATGGGCAGAAGCTGTAACAGCTGGTTCATTCATCGGTCAGAAAATCGTAGTGAACGAATTCGTTGCTTACTTGAACTTCACACCATACCTAGGTGAAAACGCTCAAGTAATCGCGGCAACTGGTGAAGTAATGTCTGAGAAGACAACAGCTATCATCTCATTCGCACTATGTGGTTTCGCGAACCTTTCTTCTATCGCGATTCTACTTGGTGGTCTAGGTAGCCTTGCACCAAACCGTCGTAGTGACATCGCTCGCATGGGTGTTAAAGCAGTTCTTGCAGGTACGTTGTCTAACCTTATGGCAGCGACAATTGCAGGCTTCTGCTTAAGCCTTGCAGCACTATAATTAGAATCGGTTCTTAATATATAGACGCCGTTTTACATCATGCCCTGTAGCAAGAGATTGCTGCGGGGCATTTTTCGTTTTTCGGGCTCCAAAATTTCATCGGGTGTTTGCCTTAGTCGAGGTATTACGCAGTCAATGGAATAGGGGCTAGGAAATTTTGAGATACAAACCGTTTGCGCTCTATTTGGTGCTACAGTTTTGCGGTGAAACTCTATAATGTATTAATCACAGGATAGTGGTTAAGCTTGATTCTTAATCACGTAATGAATATTACATAATCGATGGGCAAATGAATTGCCCTGCAATATCAGATCTAATAGGCGTTTTGCTTTGTGATGTGATATTAAAGACACCGCAATCATAGATTGTTGTGCCATAGGCCAAACTGGTACTGTGCGGTGACAAGGATAGCAATTGGCATATGATAAATTTTCGCTGTATATGCCGAGTCTTCAGGGAACCAAGTCCGTTCATTAATAGACTGTTTAGCCATTTACTCACATTGTCTCGACTTGTTGATTATAGTTAAAGACGTGATGTAAGGCTGAGTAGTGAATTTTTTGAATATTGATCGGAGATAGAAATGAGCGATTTAAAAGCAGCAGCGCTACGTGCACTTAAACTTATGGACCTAACTACGTTGAATGACGATGACACTGATGCAAAAGTGATCTCACTATGTCATGACGCGAAAACAGCAGTAGGCAACACAGCTGCAATTTGTATTTACCCTCGCTTTATTCCTATTGCTAAGAAGACACTTCGTGAGCAAGGTACGCCAGAGGTTCGTATTGCAACAGTAACGAACTTCCCACATGGTAACGACGACATTGAAATCGCAGTTGCTGAAACAAAAGCGGCGGTTGCTTACGGTGCAGACGAAGTTGACGTAGTTTTTCCTTACCGCGCGCTAATGGCGGGTGATGAGAAAGTAGGCTTCGAACTAGTTAAGCAATGTAAAGAAGCTTGTGGTGACATTCTTCTTAAAGTGATCATCGAAACAGGTGAACTAAAAGAAGAAGCACTAATCAAGAAAGCATCTCAAATCTGTATTGAAGCAGGTGCTGACTTCATTAAAACTTCAACTGGTAAAGTGCCAGTAAACGCAACACCAGAATACGCTCGCATGATGCTTGAAGTTATTCGCGACATGGGTGTTGCAGAAACTGTTGGTTTCAAACCAGCAGGTGGTGTGCGCACTGCTGAAGACGCAGCAGCATACCTAGCAATGGCTGACGAAATCCTAGGTGACAACTGGGTTGATGCTCGTCACTACCGTTTTGGTGCGTCTAGCCTGCTAACCAACCTACTAAATACATTAGAAGTATCGGACGACGTCGCTGATCCAACAGCGTACTAATTCCAATAATACGTCTGAACGGTAGCACCTAAACGGGTGCTACCAAACCTCTTCTATCCTACTACAACCATGGCTCAAAAGAGCTTGGGAGGCACTAATGTATTTACCACAAGAAATCATTCGTAAAAAACGTGACGGTGAAGTACTTACCGCAGACGAAATCAACTTCTTTATTCAAGGCGTAGCGAACAACACGGTATCTGAAGGTCAGATTGCGGCGTTTGCTATGACGATTTTCTTTAATGAAATGACCATGGATGAGCGCATCGCCTTAACGTGTGCAATGCGTGATTCGGGCATGGTTATCGACTGGAGCCACATGAACTTCGGTGGTCCAATTGTCGACAAACACTCAACCGGTGGTGTGGGTGACGTAACTTCTTTAATGCTTGGCCCAATGGTGGCAGCGTGTGGCGGTTTCGTACCTATGATCTCTGGCCGCGGTCTTGGTCATACAGGCGGTACGCTGGATAAACTTGAATCTATCCCTGGTTACAACATTACGCCGAGCAACGATGTTTTTGGTCAAGTAACCAAAGACGCTGGTGTGGCGATCATCGGTCAAACTGGTGACCTTGCTCCTGCGGATAAGCGTGTTTACGCGACTCGTGATATTACCGCAACGGTAGACAATATCTCCCTGATTACGGCGTCGATCCTTTCTAAGAAACTGGCGGCGGGTCTGGAATCGCTAGTGATGGACGTAAAAGTGGGTTCAGGTGCATTTATGCCAACTTACGAAGCGTCTGAAGAGCTAGCAAAATCAATCGTTGCGGTAGCAAACGGTGCTGGCACTAAGACTACGGCAATTCTTACGGACATGAACCAAGTATTGGCGTCTTCAGCGGGTAACGCAGTGGAAGTTCGTGAAGCGGTTCGTTTCTTAACGGGTGAATACCGTAACCCTCGTCTACTTGAAGTGACCATGGCTTCATGTGCTGAAATGTTAGTACTTGGCAAGCTTGCTGAGAACACAGAAGACGCACGCGCAAAACTGATGGAAGTGCTGGATAACGGCAAAGCGGCTGAGTGCTTCGGCAAGATGGTTGCCGGCTTAGGCGGCCCAGCAGACTTCGTAGAAAACTACGACAACTACTTAGAAAAAGCAGAAATCATCAAGCCAGTTTACGCAACAGAAACGGGCATTGTCTCTGCAATGGATACACGTGCTATCGGCATGGCTGTGGTTGCTATGGGTGGTGGTCGTCGAGTTGCTACTGATGAAATCGACTACGCAGTTGGTTTCGACGAGTTCATCCGCCTAGGTGAGGTCGCAGACAGTGATAAACCTCTTGCGGTCATCCACGCTCGCACTGAAGAGCAATGGGAAGAAGCGGCAAAAGCACTGCGCAGTGCAATCAAAGTAGGTGGTGAATACACACCAACTCCAGAGGTTTACCGCCAAATTCGTGCAGAAGATATCTAATAGAACAAGTAATTACACAAGGCCTACTCAACCATAATAAAAAGCCGAGTGGGCCTAAGGAACGAGCAATGAAAAGAGCATTTATTTTAGTACTAGACTCATTCGGTATCGGTGCAACTGCCGATGCTAAAGAATTTGGTGATGTAGGTTCAGACACACTAGGTCACATCGCTGACCAATGTGAAAAAGGCTTAGCAGATAACGACAATCGCCAAGGTGCACTTCGCCTTCCAAATCTATCGAAACTTGGTTTGGCAATGGCGCATAAAGAATCGACAGGTCGCTTCGCACCTGGACTAGACGCAGACGCTGAAATTATTGGTGCATACGGTCATGCAGCAGAGCTTTCTTCAGGTAAAGACACGCCGTCTGGTCACTGGGAAATCGCAGGTGTTCCTGTTCTGTTTGACTGGGGTTACTTCACTGACAAAGCAAACAGCTTCCCGAAAGAATTGACTGACCGCATTCTTGAGCGTGCAGGTCTTGACGGTTTCCTGGGTAACTGCCACGCATCTGGTACTCAAGTTCTTGACGATCTTGGTGAAGAGCACATGAAGACTGGCAAACCAATCTTCTACACTTCTGCTGACTCTGTATTCCAAATCGCATGTCACGAAGAGACTTTCGGTCTAGACCGTCTACTAGAGCTTTGCCAAATCGCACGTGAAGAGCTAGAAGATTACAACATTGGTCGTGTTATCGCGCGTCCATTTGTTGGTGCTGGTAAAGGTCAATTTGAGCGTACCGGTAACCGTCGTGACCTTTCTGTTGAGCCACCATCAGCAACGGTTCTACAGAAACTTGTTGAAGAGAAGCAAGGCAACGTGGTTTCTATTGGTAAGATTGCTGATATCTACGCAAACTGCGGTATCACTAAGAAAGTGAAAGCGACAGGTATCCCTGCATTGTTCGAAGCAACGCTAGAGCAAATCAAAGAAGCGGGCGACAACACGATCGTATTCACTAACTTTGTAGACTTCGACTCAGCTTACGGTCACCGTCGTGACGTAGCGGGTTACGCAGCGGCACTTGAGTACTTCGATGGTCGCATCAATGAAGTGCTAGAGATTATGGAAGAAGACGATGTGCTTATCCTAACGGCAGACCACGGCTGTGACCCAACATGGCCAGGCACTGACCATACTCGTGAGCACATCCCAGTATTGGTTTATGGTCAAAAAGTACCAGCTGGTTCTCTTGGCCGCCGCGAAACATTCGCAGATATCGGTCAAACATTGGCAAGTTACTTCGGTACTTCTCCAATGGATTACGGTAAGAACTTCCTATAATTAGTTAGGTTTTTGAAAACTAGGAGCTTGATTGCTCCTAGTTTTATGTTTGCAGTATGTAAATGCTGCTTGTCGGAAATGATAATACTCTGGCTTATATCGCCTTAAGCGCGGAGCGCTAGAGAAAGGTTAAGGAAAAGAAAATGGCAACTCCACATATCAATGCTGAAATGGGTGCATTTGCAGACGTCGTACTGATGCCTGGCGATCCACTACGTGCCAAATACATCGCAGAGACTTTCCTTGAAGATGTCGTTCAAGTGTGTGACGTTCGTAATATGTTTGGTTACACAGGCACATACAAAGGCCGTAAGATCTCGGTAATGGGCCACGGTATGGGTATCCCATCATGCTCGATTTACGCAACTGAACTAATCAAAGACTTCGGCGTGAAGAAAATCATCCGTGTTGGCAGCTGTGGCGCAGTGAATGAAGACATCAAAGTGCGTGATGTTGTGATCGGCATGGGTGCATGTACTGACTCTAAAGTGAACCGTATCCGCTTTAAAGGTCATGACTTCGCGGCAATCGCAGACTACAACATGGTTCGTGCGGCAGAAGACGCTGCAAAAGCTCGCGGTATTGACGTTAAAGTTGGTAACCTATTCTCAGCAGAGCTTTTCTACACGCCAGATCCAGAAATGTTCGATGTAATGGACAAGTACGGCATTGTTGGTGTTGAAATGGAAGCTGCTGGTATTTACGGTGTTGCGGCAGAATACGGTGCAAAAGCTCTGACAATCTGTACGGTTTCTGATCATATCAAGACTGGCGAACAGACTACATCTGACGAGCGTCAAACGACATTCAACGACATGATGCTAATCGCACTAGATTCAGTATTGCTTGGTGACGAAGAGTAAGCGACGAAGAGTCATTCTATTTTTCGCTCTCAAGAGCTAAAAAAACAGCCCGCACATTGCGGGCTGTTTTTATATGAGTTGTTAGCGCTACCTAGTTACTTGGTTAGCAGCAGGTTTGGCGCTTTTTTACGACGTATCGGTTGTCGACGTAAAATCAAGATGAACAACATACCACAGACAAAGCTCATTAAGACCATCATGTACATATAACGATCGCTCTTGCGATAGTGGTGGTCAGAAATAGCCGTCACCCGGCCCGTCTCAAAGGTCACGCGAACAAAACCGATAAGCGCACCATCTGCAAAAACTGGTTCAACCAACTGCTGGCGACCAATGGAAGCTGTTGCCAAAGGCGTATCTAGGCCAAGAACTTCGCGTACCGATAATGCCTCTTCACTAGACGCTAAACGTACACCCTGTGCATCGTAGATTGTTGCATCAAACACTAAACGGTCTTGTGCTAGTTGGTTTGTTAGCTGAAGTAATCGTTCTTGATCTTTAGTTAAAATCATCTCACTGGCAGAAAGAGACGCCTGTGAAATCAAAACTTTGGTGAGTGTTTCAAGCTGTTGTGCTTGAATTTTCTCATTACCCTTACTGATCACAACACTGTTTTTTATTGTGATAAACAACATCACACACAGTAGGATTAGTGCCAGAATTCTTAGGGCATTCCTTACTGAGAACAAAGATTCACTCATGCTCTTTACTCATCCATTTAAAATAAAACAAAGACTTGCCTTTTTAGTTTGTTGAGGTAACGTTTTAGCAAAGTCATAAGGGATTATATACATGGACGCGTCAAAAAGCTTGCCTATCAGAAAACATACGACACTTTTAAAACGATTACCCGAGACTCGATTTGCCTCCCAATTAGATAAAGCAAAAGCAAACTGGATCGTATTTGCTGAGTACCTTTCGCCAAGTCACTTCGAAGACATTGATTTCTTCACCGGCTTTTACAACCCGATACTAGAAACGTGGAAAGTTGGCCAATATGAAGTAGCCCTGATGGCCGGAGAATTAACTCCTCAACATGAAACGATCTTACAAAGTCTCAACCTAGATTACGCCTCGCTTAATGAAGTGCCCGATCTATCAACCCAAGGGTTGATTGTATTTGATATGGATTCAACGGCGATCCAGATAGAGTGTATTGATGAAATCGCGAAACTGGCAGGAGTAGGGGATGAGGTCGCTGAAGTCACTGAACGTGCCATGCAAGGTGAGCTGGATTTTGAGCAAAGTTTACGTCAGCGAGTTGGTAAGCTCAAAGGTGCCGATGAATCAATTCTTGAACAAGTTCGTTCCCAGTTACCATTCATGCCGGACTTTGAAGCGCTAATTGCGACGTTGAAAGCCTTGGGCTGGAAAACAGCGATTGCTTCCGGTGGTTTTACTTACTTCTCTGATTACATCAAAGATAAAGTCGACTTAGATTTTGCTCGCTCCAATCAATTAGAAATTATTGACGGCAAACTCACGGGTAACGTACTTGGTGATGTGGTAACGGCGCAGATGAAGTCTGACATTCTAGTGGAACTGGCGGATGAATATGAAATTGAGCAGCACAACACGGTTGCTGTCGGTGATGGCGCTAATGATCTTGTGATGATGTCGGTGGCAGGATTAGGGATTGCGTATCACGCAAAACCAAAAGTGGAAGCTCAAGCGCAATCAGCGATTCGCTTTGCAGGGTTGGGCGGTGTGCTCTGTATTTTATCTGGCGCATTGGTGAAGCAGCAAAAGGTCAGCTGGAAAGCTAAACCTTAACCATCCATTCAAAAACACCGCCAGAAAGGCGGTGTTTTTTTTCAATTTGGTATGACTTTGAATTTACTCGGTTAACTCCAATCTAATTACTACCTCTTCAGTAATGTCTTCAAATTCACTGTAACCAACGAGCGCCGTCAACTCTTTTTCTAACTTGCTTGCTTGATGTACACCAAATTGGGTTAAGTCACTTAAATCTTGTTGCAGTAATGATGTCATCGGATCGAAAATTGGCGCAGTAGAAAGGCGAATCACGTAAAAGTCACCCATCATTCGCGCTTTCTTTATAAATTGAATCCGCTCTTTTACGCTGTTGAACTCTTGATGAAGCTTTGACTCAATGCCTGTAATTTTATTGCCTACTTTTGCGGCGCTTATGTAGATATCCTGATGTCTGGCTTGAGCACCTTCTACACGTTTTATTGGCTCTGCGATTAATGTGCTTGTCCGGCCTTTAAAGATAGGTTCAAGTGACAACAGTTGGTCATGCCCAAGACGGGCAAAAAGCTCAATGTGTTTAGGTAGCGGCAAGTTCACCCCGATAACGGGGGTTTTTATTGAAGATGACGTACTCTTACTGATAAAAATGGGCGTGCTCAGCGTACGCGAGAGCAACATGCAATGCAGCCTTTCAAGTAGAGCATTACTTGGTAGCGTCTCTTTTTGCGGGATTAGCTTGTCTTGATTGTGCTCGATAATGCTGTTGAAAAAAGCGATTACCTTCATGGTTTGGCTGCTTTCATCAATAACTAGCTGCACGCTACAACCGTCTGGGCTTACACGAATTACTCGGTATGGCACCGACATTAACGGCAATTTTTTATCGTAGAGTTGTAATTCTCGAAAGTTGATTCTCACCTCTTGCCCAGAACGTAACATCGTGGGCTCACTTAGCCTAATTCCGAGTCCTCGTTTGGAAAGGTCAACAGTACTGCCGCCTGTTTTAGTCTGTCCTGAGTACAACTCTAAAGGTGTTTTAAAACGATAACGAGGCTCTTTTCGACGAGACTTTGCATCAAAATAAATGCCCTTTGGATTGCCGATAACTCTTCTCGGATGGCGAAACGCGTTTAATGTATTAGCGGGTAAGCGCGGCTTTTCAGTTAGCAGGTAATCCTGCCCTGACTTTTCGTCAGCAATTTCTTGCAAAATACCAATATGAGTCAGTGATTGAGACGTTTCTGCCAACTCTGGAGAGAATGCTGCTAGGTCTTCCTGTTCTTGCTCTGATAGTTCAAAGATTGAAATTCTAAAGGCGCGCCAACTCTCTCGTTTGCCACCTAAATGCCAAAATAGCTGGCGCTGTTCGCGAGTTGCTTCTGGGCGAAACATCGAATAGAAATAGGTTCGATTCTCGTGCTCGTGAGTAAATGAATAAAGGACATTGGTTGTTCCTTTAACACCAGGCTTAATGAGTGACGCGATGCGTTGCTCGTTGAATAAGGAACCAAACATTTGCTGGTTTCTCTCATCGTGCCAGTATTGCCAAAGCTTTTGATTGTTTGGCGTTAACATTGCTAATTTTAGGTCACTACCATCAAAGAATAGAGGCAAGCTGCTGGTGTGCTTTAGTGCGATGTGCTCATAACCGCGAGTTCGAGCTCGAATAATCTTGTCTTGATTGTCATGACGAGCCCTTTTAACAGCACTGTTGAGCGCTTCATCTATCACTCTGGTGACGACATTGGTATCAGTTAAGCGTATGGTTCTGAGGTATCGAACTGAGTCATTTTCGTAACAGTTATCAACCGCGAGTATGCGGTATGCAAGCGGTTTCTCTATACCTGCAACGTTAGATTTGCTGGCAAATTCAGTAAACGTGACCTGAATAATTTCCCCAAGGTTATATTTAAATGCGCTAGGGACTTTAAACTTTGCGCCAGAGCTAGATAAATCAATGCTTAATCCATGAAGAAGCTGTCCTTTAGAACGGCAAATTTCAACTTGAGATTGGACTTTCAAGCGTTTTTCTTGGCGCTTTAAATCGTAGCCTAGGTGAACGGGTTCTGCTAAGAACGGGCTTTTAGGATCCGTTAACGATTGCGTTTTTTGCTGAGTAAGGCGCTTGCTCATTACGCGAAAGTTATTTCGCGTGTTGACCAATGCTTCCCACATTCCTTCCGTGTAGCAGCCAAACTTTTTGATGTTTTTATGGTAAGCGTTGAAAGCAACATCATCCAACCAATGTGGAATGCCATCCAAAATATACTCGCGACATTCGCCTTGAACGCGACCTCGCAAATCAATGCTTTTTTTGCATGGAGCCATTAAGCGGTTAAGTTCCATTTTAACCAAAATTTTGGCCGAAGGCGGCTCTTCCTCGGTCAGTTGGCCAAGGACAAAGTCAAAGTCATTCGTACCGTAAACGGGAATGAGTCGTTCTGCGAGCGAGAGAATTTCAGATTGCTGCATTATTTCTGTTAGAGTATGTCGTTACTTTAAATTGTATCGGCTAAGCGAAGTAATACTTAAGTATATCAATAGTTCATTTCAGTTCAGGTCTGACTTGGCTGTGCTTAGTCACATTTGTAGAAAAAATTGAGGCATCATGGCGAAAGCAAAACGAGCGTATGTTTGTAATGATTGTGGCGCGGACTTTCCCCGTTGGCAGGGGCAGTGTAACGCATGTGGTGCATGGAATACGATAACAGAAGTACGTATCGCAGCATCGCCAACCGTTGCTCGCAATGAACGCTTAAGCGGCTACGCTGGTTCCGCAACAGAAGCTACGGTTCAAACGCTATCCGAAATTGATCTGCAAGAAGTACCTCGCTTCACCAGTGGGTTTAAAGAGCTTGACCGCGTGTTGGGTGGTGGTGTTGTACCAGGTGCCGCAATTTTGATTGGTGGTAACCCTGGCGCTGGTAAATCAACCCTTCTGTTGCAAACCATGTGTAGTTTATCTGCGCAAATGCCAACGCTTTACGTAACCGGTGAAGAGTCATTACAGCAGGTGGCAATGCGTGCTTCCCGATTGGGCTTGCCGAAAGATCATTTAAAAATGCTATCGGAAACGAACGTCGACAAAATTTGCCAAATCGCCGAAAAAGAGCAGCCTCGTATAATGGTAATAGACTCGATTCAGGTGATGCACGTTTCTGATGTTCAATCGTCGCCTGGCAGTGTTGCTCAGGTACGTGAATCTGCGACGGCTCTGACACGATACGCAAAACAGAATAATGTTGCGGTATTTATTGTTGGTCACGTAACAAAAGATGGTACCCTTGCGGGCCCCAAAGTTCTTGAACACATTATCGACTGTTCGGTACTACTCGATGGTGGAACGGATAGCCGATTCCGCACTTTGCGTAGTCATAAAAACCGTTTTGGCGCTGTGAATGAGCTTGGTGTCTTTGCAATGACAGGCCAAGGATTGAAAGAAGTGAGTAACCCATCAGCGATCTTCCTTTCTCGTGGTGAAGAAGAAACATCAGGCTCTTCCGTCATGGTGGTTTGGGAAGGCACGCGCCCTCTGCTAGTAGAGATTCAAGCGCTGGTGGATTACTCGCAGTTAGCCAACCCTCGTCGTGTTGCGGTCGGCTTGGAGCAGAACCGCCTATCACTTTTGCTCGCTGTGTTGCATAAGCATGGTGGCTTACAAATGGCAGACCAAGATGTCTTTGTTAATGTGGTTGGCGGTGTTAAGGTGACGGAGACGAGCGCTGATCTTGCTTTAGTTATGGCGCTTTTATCGAGTTTTCGTGACCGTCCACTCCCTAAAGATGTGGTGATTTTTGGTGAGGTAGGGCTTGCGGGCGAAATCCGTCCAGTGCCAAGTGGGCAAGAGCGTTTGAATGAAGCGTTCAAACATGGTTTCAAGAAAGCCATCGTGCCAGCAGCCAACATGCCGAAAGGTGGCATCCCTGGCATGCAAATTCACGGCGTTAAGAAATTGTCGGAAGCTATAGAGGCTTTTGACGAGCTGTAATGCTCATAAGAATGGTATTTGTGCAATCACAAACTGTTCTATCCGTCCTCAATAAAATGCGAATAAAGTACATAAATTGCTGTGTTTGACTATGCTTTGGGGACGGAAATTTCACGTTAAAATTTTTTTTCTTCCATCCGCACGCAAGGGTATCAGTATTGACAGAATGTGATATACTCTGCGCGCACTTTATACCTTATTAACAGAGTAAGACAATGACTGATTTATCAAAATACAGAAACATTGGTATTTTTGCTCACGTAGACGCGGGTAAAACTACCTCTACAGAGCGTATCCTAAAGCTAACTGGTAAGATCCATAAGATCGGTGACACTCACGACGGTTCAACTACTACTGACTTCATGGAGCAGGAAGCTGAGCGTGGTATCACAATCCAGTCTGCAGCAACAACTTGTTTCTGGAACGATCACCGTCTAAACATCATCGATACTCCTGGACACGTTGACTTCACTATCGAAGTTTACCGTTCTCTAAAAGTACTTGACGGTGGTATCGGTGTATTCTGTGGTTCTGGTGGTGTTGAGCCTCAGTCAGAAACTAACTGGCGTTACGCTGACGAATCACACGTATCACGTCTGATCTTCGTTAACAAACTAGACCGTATGGGCGCAGATTTCTACAAAGTTGTAGATCAAGTACAGAACGTACTAGGTGCTACACCTCTAGTTATGACTCTACCTATCGGTATCGAAGAAGATTTCGTAGGTGTTGTAGACGTACTAAGCCAACAAGCTTACGTATGGGATGAGTCTGGCCAACCAGAGAACTACGAAGTTCAAGATATTCCAGCAGACATGGTAGAAAAAGCTGCTGAATACCGTGAAATGCTAATCGAAACTGCTCTAGAGCAAGACGAAGATCTAATGATGGCTTACCTAGAAGAAGGCGAAGAGCCATCTCTAGAAGACATCAAACGTTGTATCCGTAAAGGTACTCGTGATCTAGCATTCTTCCCAACTTACTGTGGTTCAGCGTACAAGAACAAAGGTATCCAACTTATTCTTGACGCGGTAATTGATTACCTACCATCTCCAACAGAAGTTGATCCACAGCCTCTAACTGATTCAGAGACTGGTGAGCCAACTGGTGAAGTTGCGACTGTATCTGCAGACGAGCCACTACGTGCTCTTGCATTTAAGATCATGGATGACCGCTTCGGTGCTCTAACCTTTATCCGCATCTACTCTGGTAAGATGAAGAAAGGTGACACAATCCTTAACTCTGCAACTGGTAAAACAGAGCGTATCGGCCGTATGGTTGAGATGCACGCGGACGAGCGTAACGAGATCGATTCAGCACAAGCTGGTGACATCATCGCTGTAGTTGGTATGAAGAACGTTCAAACTGGTCACACTCTATGTGATCCTAAGCACGAATGTACTCTTGAGCCAATGATCTTCCCAGATCCAGTAATCTCTATCGCAGTTAAGCCTAAAGATAAAGGCGGTTCTGAGAAGATGGGTATCGCGATCGGTAAAATGGTTGCAGAAGATCCATCATTCCAAGTTGAGACTGATGAAGATTCAGGCGAAACTATCCTGAAAGGTATGGGTGAACTTCACCTAGACATCAAGGTAGATATCCTTAAGCGTACTTACGGCGTTGAGCTAGAAGTTGGTGCTCCACAGGTTGCTTACCGTGAAACTATCACTCAAGCAATCGAAGATAGCTACACGCACAAGAAACAGTCTGGTGGTTCTGGTCAGTTCGGTAAGATCGATTACCGCATCAAACCAGGTGAGCCAAACTCTGGCTTCACGTTCAAATCAACAGTTGTTGGTGGTAACGTACCTAAAGAATTCTGGCCTGCAGTTGAGAAAGGCTTTGCGTCAATGATGGAGCACGGTGTTCTAGCTGGCTTCCCTACTCTAGACGTTGAAGTTGAACTATTCGACGGTGGTTTCCACGCAGTTGACTCTTCAGCTATCGCTTACGAAATCGCAGCGAAAGGTGCATTCCGTCAGTCTATGCCTAAAGCTGGCGCGCAACTTCTTGAGCCAATCATGAAAGTTGACGTGTTCACTCCAGAAGATCACGTTGGTGACGTAATCGGTGACCTTAACCGTCGTCGTGGTATGATCAAAGACCAACAAGCAGCGTCTACTGGCGTACGTATCAAGGGTGATGTACCTCTATCAGAAATGTTTGGTTACATCGGTACTCTACGTACTATGACTTCTGGTCGTGGTCAGTTCTCTATGGAGTTCTCACACTACGCACCATGTCCAACAAACGTTGCAGAGCAAGTAATTGCTGACGTTAAAGAGCGTAACGCTAAGAAGTAATTCTTAAGTTAACTCTATAACTTGAAAGCCCCGCTTAGTGCGGGGCTTTTTGTATCTAGCAGTCTTATACGCAGAGCGTGTTTGTTTTGATGATTGTTATGATGCCGTTCTAGTACTGTTGCCTTTTAGGTCAATGGTCTTAAAGTCTGGTACCACTGACTTTTCAAATATTTCTATTTCTTCCTTCAACCATTGCGCAAACAATTGAGCTTTAGGTCTTTTTAAGTAGCCTTTTGGCGCACACAAGTAATACGCAAAGTTGGGCTTGATAGCGATATCTCCAATTCGGACCAATTTGCCAGAACGAAAATATTGATGAGCTAAACTGTGTTTTACCAATGCGACGCCTTGAAGTGATAGTGCAGCCTCAAGCACGAGATGTGATCCACTGTATTTTAAGGTAGGCTTTGCTGCGCTGTGACCCAAGGCTGCTAACCACATATTCCAATCAAGATCAGGCCAAACATCTTCAATCAGCTCAGCTTTGCTTAAATCCTCGATGTTATAGATCCCGTGCTCTTTCTGATACACCGGATGACAAGCAGGATAAAAAGCTTCGTCCATCAGCCATTGTGATTCTAAATTGGGATATTTTCCTAAACCGTAACGAACACATAAATCTATCTGGCTATCTTGAAAAGACACCAAATCATTGGTTGGTTCTAATAGCAAGGCGATATCAGGGTGACGCTGGCGAAAAGCCGTAATTTTCGGGACCAACCAATGATGAGCGAAAGAGGGGAGTGTTGATATCGAAAGGTGGTTCGGGTTTGGATCTTGATTGACTAATCTAACCCCTTGCTGCAAATGAGCAAACCCTCTTTCTGCCTGAGTAAACAGTAGCTCTCCCTCAGGTGTGAGCACGATTTTTCTGTGCTGACGAACAAATAGGTCCGTGCCTAAGAACTCTTCTAAATGACGAATTTGCTGACTAATGGCCGCTGGCGTAACAAACAGTTCTTTTGCTGCCGTTTTAAAGCTTCCTTCCTTTGCTGCAACGAAAAAGTAATACAAGCCCTGTAAGGGAGGCATTCGATCTTTCACATTAGTTTTCCTTAACTCTATGGCAGATTCTATCGTTTGAGGATATCAGCGTAGTCGCTGATTATTAAGTGGTCAACATTGTATAGGGATCTTTGAAATGGAAAACATGACACACACTTGTGAGCGTACTATACCTACTGCCCATCAGAGCGGGTTACAGTTAATTTATTCTAAACTGGCGGCTTGGAGAAGGAACTATAAGACACGTCGTCACTTGAGAGAGTTACCAAAGCACCTTTGGGACGATATTGGATTAGGTGAAAGGGAGATTAGTTGTGAAGTGAGTAAGCCATTCTGGAGAGAGTAGTCTATGAGTTTGATTCAAGCTCAAAGTTAAGTTGCACTCCCCAATGGTGTTGAGGAGTGCAAGCAAAATTACAAGTCTTCTTCCCACACGACCAATTCATCTTTTGGCCAATTGTGGCCTATCTCATGATACTTTTGTTCGAGCACATGACGTTTAATTTTAAGCGTTGGCGTCAGTACGCCATTTTCTATACTCCAAGGTTCTTTAATCATTAACACACCTTTGATTTGCTCATGAGAGGCGAGTTCTTGATTCATCCTGGCAATAACTTTACGTGTGGTACGTGCGTATCGCTCTCGATCAAAGTTAGGGAAGTCATGTGGCACAACCAAAAGAATCGGAGCGGGTAGCCCTAAACCGATGAGACACATCATCTCTACGCGACTGTACTCGAAAAGCTTTTTCTCGATAGGAACCGGAGAGACAAATTTACCTTTGGCGGTTTTGAAGTTATCTTTTTTACGGCCTTGAATCGTTAGATAACCATCTGAGTCGATAGCGCCGATATCGCCTGTGTGTAGCCAGCCCTCTGAATCAAAAGACTCTTGGGTGGCAATGTCATTTTTGTAGTAGCCAGAAAATAGCCCTTTGCCACGCACCATGATTTCATCATCAGCTGCGATTTTTAACTCAATGCCTGGCCCTGCATTACCGACACTACCGATTTTGTCAGCTCTAAATGGGTAGTTGAGCGTGCTGTAGGCAAATGATTCCGTCATCCCCCAAGCCTCTGTGATATCAAGGCCCACTGAGTGGTACCATTCCAACAGCGCTGGCGATACAGGTGCGGAGCCACAGCCTAATACTCGAGCCTGATCTAAACCTAGACCATCTGCTAGCTTTTTCTTGATCAAAGAATTGACGAATGGGATTTTCAACAGAATATTGAGCTTCTTCTGTGGAAGTTTGTCTTGAATACGTTGCTGGAATAGCGTCCATAATCGTGGGACGGAGATAAACAGAGTTGGTCGGTGCATCTTCACATCTTCGATAAAAGTGTCCAGTGATTCTGGAAATGCTGTTGGCACGCCACCCATAATCGATGAACCGAAGATATAAACACGCTCTGTAATATGAGCGAGCGGTAAATAAGAGAACAATCGGTCGTTTTCTTGGATACCAATATGATTGATAAGTTGCTGAACAGACCAACTGAATGCGCCGTAAGTTAGCATCGCGCCTTTCG
Organism: Vibrio sp. 811; assembly: GCF_033339195.1. Classification (NCBI taxonomy): domain Bacteria; kingdom Pseudomonadati; phylum Pseudomonadota; class Gammaproteobacteria; order Vibrionales; family Vibrionaceae; genus Vibrio; species Vibrio sp. 811. The sequence continues at coordinate 148,796 of NZ_JAWOUB010000003.1, read as the reverse complement.
GTAACCCTGATGTGCCTGAGGTATACACCAACGACATTAGCTTGTCATCGTAATGCTGCGGACGCTCTTCACTTGGCACTGCATCAGCAATGAGCGCTTGGTATTCGTGCTTACACTTAGGTGCCGTGTCATAAGGTAGAGCGATGCTAATGAGTTCAGGCATAGCATCAATGACTTGCTGAGTTGCTTTGGGATCATCGAGTTTTCCGCCAATGATCGCTTTACTTTCACTATGAGTCACACAGTATTCGATGGTGTCTGCACCGGCGGTAGGAAAGATTGGCACACTGACATAGTCACCAAGCATCATAGCAAGATCGCAAATAAACCATTCTGCACAGTTTTTAGATACTAACGCGACTTTGTCGCCAGGCTTTACACCAAGCGAGCGTAGTGCGCTGACAAGTTTTAAGGCTTGATCTGCAACATCAGAGAATGTGTACTCAACAAACTGTCGGTTAATAATTTGTTTTAGGTAGACCTCATTTGGACGCTCTTGAGCCCATTTGAGGATCATTTCATTTGGTGGTGGGAGAGCGCAACCAGCAGCGCTATTTAGATTCGGCTGATTCATTTTAAGTGACTCCATGTCTTCTCATTGTATTTATAATTGTTAACGCATTGTTAACTTTAGCATGTTAAATCGCGACACGGGAATGCATTTTGATGAAATATGTGGGGAAGATAGCGTTAGTTGTTCTGACAGTTGCTACAAATAAAGCCTAAAACTGCTGTCGATAATTTGCTGGAGACAGACCTGTTTTTTTCTTAAAAATTCGAGAAAAGTAAGAAACGTCTCGATACCCGCACTGATAAGCAATGTAAGCAATTTTCATCGATTCATTTTCAATTAGCATTTTCTTAGCTAATGAAATGCGTTTCGCCGTGACATAATCACGAAAGCACATACCCACTTTACGGTGGAAAACTTTGGAAAAGTAGTTCGGCGAGTAATGACAAAGAGCGGCTGCTTCCTCTTCTCTTAGGTCCTTATGAACGTTATTGGCGATGTAATGGACTACGTCTGAAAAGTTTGACTTGCCGCTTCGAGAGAAAAGTTTATCTACCGAGATTTGTTCTTCGTCTACTTTACTATGCAAAAAGTATTTCAATTTTATTTGTGAAAGCCAGATAGGAAGAGTGAGCTCGTTCAACTTATAATATTCCGCACAAATATGCTTGGGCGGCAAGTGAGGAGCCGTATCTTTTGGAGATACGACGATTAGTTTTTTGTCGAGGTTTTTACAGAGCGTTATAACACCTTTCAAGTGCTCTTGATGATCACAGGTTATGTAGTAAAAGAAATAGCTATGTTCTTTATCACTGAGGACTGAGATATCTTTACTGCAGTCCATAATGTCAAAGCACCCATCAAACTCACAACGAAATTGTTCCGGCAGCGAGCAAAGGGTCTCTCCTATCCAGTAAGCTTTGGTCTGTTTATCCATATGAATCCTGCTCAGTACGTACTACACCAATGTTAGTATGCATTGAGGTCAGTCGAGCCTCATTCCTTGAGCTTCAGACCTCACCCTTTCGTTTATTAAGCTTAGGCTTATATAGTCATACTGCAAGTGTGAAATGTGTCACATAGCTTACAGTGATGTGTCTTATTTATGATACATTTCGTCTCTGAAGCGCAGACAGGCAAGAAAGTACTAACCTTTGGCAAAAAAGTCCTAACCCCCCTAATTCTTGATGACTAATGTTTAAGCATGATTCGGGTGTATATGATACCTGCGTCATGGACAAGCGAGATTTGGTTAAATAAAGGGGATAATCTTATGGATAACTTTCGTAATCTAATCAAGGACTTCATGGAAGACGAAGAGGGGCTAACACTTTTGGAGTATATCCTAGGTGCGGCACTAATTGTTACTGCATTCTTGACTTCAGGCTTCTGGACAACCTTGTCTAACAAGTTCACTTCAGTAGCTGGTCGTATTAGCTCTTCGTAATGGTTAGCGAGTTAATTATTTGGTCATTACTTATTGCGATTGGAGTTTCAGACGCACAGAAACACAGAATACCGAATAAAGCGGTACTTATGCTTTTGGTTGCAGTAACTGCAAACGTAATTTACAACCCAGCCACAACTGGTTTGGATCATTTATATGGTGGGTTGGTTGCGTTTGCGGTGTGTTTCGCGCTGTATCTTTTCAAAGTAATGGCTGGAGGAGACGTTAAGTTACTCGCCGTCATAGGGGCATGGTTGGGATTGAGTAACCTTGGGGAAGCGTCTACCGGGATAATACTCGCTGGAGGCATTGTCGGCATTTTTTATCTAATGCTACATGTGTCATCGACTAGTGTTGCTCTATCACATCAGATTAAAGGGTATTGCTTAGAAAAAGTAACACCAGGTTTTAGGTCCAGTAAGCCGTTGGTCATTCCATTCGCGCCGATAATCGTAATTGGATTAGCTTATTTTTCCTATACCCACTAAATAAAAATAATAAATGGCATGCAGCATCAGTTGGCTAAGCAACTTCAAGGAGGGGAAGTGTGATGGGCTCTGTGTATTGGGAAAAACTCGTGCCACAAATAAATCCACCAAAAGTACCTTCATCGGTAGAAGGTCTTGGCATACCTGCTTCAGTCGTTGAAAACTTAGTGTTGAAACACCTGTCAGCTTATCCGAAATGTGATTTGATCGAGTTAACACAGCGGTTATGTGTGGTTTCAAATATTGTTGAACTTGCTTTGGCGCAGTTGAGGAAACGAAGCTGGGTTGAGGTATATCAGCCTACATCTGAGAAGCTAAACCATTCGTACTCGAACATTCGTTATAGTCTAACGGAGTTAGGACTTGCGGAAGCAGACATTGCATATAGAAAAGATCCGTATATCGGTCCTGTTCCAGTTTCTTTGGAAGAGTATTGGACCGTTGTTGAAGGACAAGATCTACGCAAAAACCCTGTTACCCGTATCGATGTAGAGCGTGCATTATCTGATGTTTTTGGCTCGGATCACTTAGTTCCTGTTCTCGGACCTGCTATCAACTCTGGACGAGCTTTGTTGCTTTACGGCCACGCGGGTACTGGTAAAAGTTACGTTGCATCAAGAGTGCTCAATGCAATGAACACTTCGGTGTTTATTCCTTACGCCGTATATGCCGATGGCAACATCATCAAAGTGTTCTCAGAGCATCATCACCGTCGTTTAGACAACTCCCATTCTCAGGTTTTCGTTAAGTTGGAAACCCATTACGACAAACGCTGGGTTCTTTGTGAAAGACCAAACATTCAAGTGGGCGGTGAGCTGACATTGGAGATGCTTGAGGTAAACCACAGCGAGCATAATCGTGTATGGATTGCGCCACTTCAAATGATGGCTAACAACGGAATCTTAGTGATTGATGATCTCGGTCGTCAGTCAATGCCTGTTGATGCCTTGCTAAATAGATGGATCGTTCCAATGGAATACTTATTTGACCATCTGGCGCTGCCAAATGGTCAACAAGTAACGGTGCCATTTATGCTTACTTTGGCATTCTCATCCAATTTTGCACCAAGCAAAATTGCTGACCCTGCTTTTTTACGCCGTCTGGGGTACAAAATTGAGTTTAAGCCACTTGGTGATGATGACTACAAAGCGCTTTGGTTATCGCTGTCCAAAGACTTGCAACTCGCGTTGTCGCCTGAATTCTTTGACACATTAAATCAATTGCACCGTGAAAATAAAATGCCTAATTATCCATGCTTACCTAAAGATCTTTTGGGCATTAGCAGGGACGTTCTCGTTTTTGAAGGAAAACGAAAAGTCGTCTCATCAGACATTTTAACTCGTGCCTGGGGACTGTATTTCACAGTGGATGAATAGGGAGATCTAAATTATGAGTCGGACTCAAGTCATCATGCTATTGCTACTCTCCATTGTTTTCGGCCTTGCTGCCGTGTTGATAGCTAAACAATGGATGGATGGCAGAAACCAACCAACAGTCGAGTTAGAAGAGGTCGAAAGGCATCCCGTTTTAGTTGCCGCCATGGAGCTAGAACCAGGAACTATTCTCTCTGAGAAACATTTGTCTACTAAGCTCATGGAAGTGGACTGGATAGATGATGAAACATTGAAAGTAAAAGAACAGGCATTGGGAAGAATCGTTGCCAATACTATTTACGCGGGTGAACTTGTTAACCCTCATCGCCTTGCCCTACCTGGTGAAGGCGCAACACTTGCTGCATTAATTCCAGAAAACAAGCGAGCAATCACTATTCGCGTAAATGACGTTATCGGTGTGGCAGGTTTTTTGTTACCAGGCAACAAGGTCGATGTCCTGAATACAGTGAGTTATGGACAAGGTAAAAACGCCACAACAAAAACAGTGCTTAAAAATATCAATGTTCTTGCGGTGGACCAAACAGCCAAAACGAATGATAACAAACCCGTGATTGTACGCGCTGTGACTTTAGAAGTAACACCGAAAGAGGCAGAAAAGCTCTTATCGGCGAACAGCAAAGGCGATATACAGCTTGCTCTGCGCAACCCTCATGAAGTGGATAAACCTGTTGTAGCAAGAAAATACACGCCACGACCTAGTGTGACCATTATTAAGGGATCTCAGGCATCCAGTGTCCGAGTCAGCAATTAGGTGAATTATGAAAACAATAATATTACTTGTTAGCCAGTTACTTTTCGTCAGCTTGTCTGTTAACGCAGCTACGGCGCAGTCAGGAAAAGTCGTAACCGTTGCACATCACCAATCAACTCAATTGATGATATCAGGCCAAGCAAAGAAAGTGACGTTAGGGGATCCAGAAGTCTTGGATATTTTAGTGCTCAGATCGAACGAGCTGTTTCTTATTGGTAAGAAGTTAGGTACCACGAATGTGTCGGTGTGGGATCGCAGAGGCCGATTAATTGAGCAGTTTAACGTGGAAGTCACGCATGATCTAAATACGCTTAAGTCGAAGCTTTATCAGTTCTTGCCGGATGAAAATATCGAAGTGCACAGTGCGCAAGAAAAAGTGGTACTTAGAGGCTTGGTCAGCAGTCAGCAAAACATGGACACTGCAGTCAAAATTGCTGAAACCTTTGCTTTGGGTGAAGCGGCAGATGAAGAAGATGATAGCTCTAAAGATGATGAAAGTATGGTCATCAATCTACTTTCTATTGGTGGTGCTCAGCAGGTGACGCTAGAAGTTACCGTTGCCGAAGTACAGCGCACACTTGTAAGACGCTTCGACTCAAACTTCCACTTTTTCCAAAGAAGTGGGGACTTTACTTGGGGTGGTACGACTGCTGGTGGCGGTATTGATGGCATTGGACCGATTTTGAACGTCCCAACAGTCGAAGATTTCGGTTTTCTCGGATCGTTTATCGACAGCAATACCTTATTTACCTTTGCGCTTGATGTGGCGAAGCAAAACGGCGTAGCGAAAGTGCTGGCAGAGCCTAGCCTTACCGCATTAAGTGGTACGCAAGCCGAGTTTGTCGCTGGTGGTGAATTCCCAATTCCAGTACCAAATGAAGATGGCATTACCATCGACTACAAAGAGTACGGTGTTCAACTCGACTTTGTTCCGTTTATTTTGAGCGATAAGAGAATCAATCTCAAACTGAACGTCAATGTGAGTGAAATTTCCAATTCTGGTGTGTTGACGTTTAATCCAAACGAAGTGAATGCCACTTTCTTTATTCCACCAATCACAAAACGAAGTGCTGGTACAACGATTGAGCTAGCAGATGGTCAAACCATTGGTATTGCGGGGCTATTGAGTGAAAACGCGCGTAACGTTGCGAATGGTATACCTGGTGCGAGTGATCTACCTGTGTTAGGCCGCTTGTTTAAGAGTGAAGAATTTACCTCTGGGGAAACAGAACTAGTCATTCTGGTTACTCCTCGATTAGCAACCCCAATTGATCGACGTCGAATCACGCTACCAACAGATGGTTTTGTTGCTCCAAACGATGTGGAGTTCTATTTGCTTGGTAAAGGTGCTGAGTTGGATTTCGATAGGTACCAGCTAAACGACATTAGTGAAGAAGATACTAACAACAATTTTATTCAATACGGTTCGTCAGAAGGTGGCTCTGAGGGCAAGTTTGGGCACAGTCTATAAGTGGGAGAACAAGATGAAAAGCATAATGATAATGACCATTTGTTTCACATCATTCGGCTTGTTTGGCTGTGCGAATGACCCCGAGCTTGGTATCTCGGTTAGCCAGCTGCGCGCTGAACAAACTCTGAATCCAGAAGCCTGGTATGAGAATTTGGGCTACTTACCGGAAGGTAGTGGTGAGCGCACACAAGTTAGCTTAGAGGTATATAACAACAATGGGGTAGCCAAAGATGATTAAGTGATACGTTCACTTAGGAGGGGCTATGCGAAGGAATATGCATATAGCGCCAAGGAGAGCTCAGAAAGGGATTACCTTGGTATTAATTAGTTTAGTTTTATTATTTTTACTTGGCGTTGCAGCCTTTGGTATTGATTTGAATCACCAAGTACTCAATAAAACAAGACTACAAAACGCGGTCGACTCCGCTGCATTAGCGGCTGCGGTTGTCGTCGATGAAAGGACCGACGCGGCAGATTTGGCTGAGCGGCTTAGTTTAGCGACGCAGGCGGCGAATGATGCTCTGACTCATTCTGCTGCGTCTGATGGTAACCAAGAATTAGTTTACACGGGGGAAAACATAGATGTAACTTTCTCAAATTCGAACGCTAAAGGCTCATTTGTTGAAGCTGGAGAGTTCTCTTTGGGCAGTGACAGCGACATCTATGTTCGTGTTGCCGTTAGTAATGTTCTTTTGACACAGTATTTAAGTGGCATGTTTGGGCTCGACAAAGGGGTGTCAGCAAGTGCTGTCGCAGGACCAAGTGCGCCAAGCATTACTACATGTAACGTGTCGCCTATTGCTATGTGTGGCGATGTAGGCTCAGCTGATCTGGCGTGGGGATACATTCCTTCTTCAAACCCAAACTACAATGGCGCACAAGATCGAGATGCTGACACTATTCATGTATTGAAACCATCAGGGCACACGGATGGTGGCATTGGTTCGGGTAACTACCACCTTTTAGACTTTGGTTCCGGTAAAAATACAGTAAGAGAAATGCTGGCAGGGGATACTGAGGAGTGCATAACAGTCGGTGATTTAGTCACAACAGAGACTGGTAAAGGTACGGGACCAGTAGCTCAAGGTCTAAATACGAGATTTGATGGGGGTAAGCCAGATGAAGGCATTACTTCAGATAAGTACATCGAAGAGTCCAACGTAACATACGACAATTACCAACAACAATATCAGGATGCGGAAGATCCGGCCGTTGATAACGATGCGTTTTATTATGCCGATTATGTCGAAGGGTTAGCCGCTTGTACGGGGGGGCCTGGCGCGTGCAAGTCGCAATATTACCGAGCGGATGGGAAAACCGATCGAAGGGTATTACGAGTGCCGATCGTTCGTTGTGATGAAGCTCCAAAAAAAGGCGGCAAGATGGATTTAGAAGTACTGGGCCTAGGATGCTTTTTTGTTACTCAGGAAGTGCAAAACAAGGGGAATGAATCGGAAATATTCGGTCAGTTTCTAGAGGATTGTACGGTAAAAAATGCGTCGTCTGGGGTAGATCCGGATGAAGATGGAGTTGGGCCATACAAAATCGTTCTATACAAAGACCCGTCAAGTGGAGGGTCTTAATATGATGTACTCCAATAGAAAGCATCAGATGAAAAAGATGGCTAACCAGAAAGGACTGGCAATTATAGAGTTTATTCTTGCATTGCCAGTGCTACTGATGCTGACCGTATTAGTTATCGACGTGAGCCGAGCTTTTATTCAATACACAGAGGTCAACAAAGCGTTGCAAAATGGCGCACGGTATGCCGTGGTTGATACTTATGGCACGTTAGATTTTGAAGGTATAGCTGAAGAATCTGATATTAAAAATGTGGTGATCTATGGCACGCCGAGTGGCGTTGGTACGCCGGTAATCGACTATATTGAAGCTGCTGACATTATTGTGACTCAACCAACGGACACCAATAAGGTTGTCACCATATCGGCTACTTATAATTATGAGCCTATTTTCTCAACCTTACCTTTTACCGGAACCTCTTTGGCTTTCAGTATTGGCTCTTCTGCGTCAATGAGGACTAGCCCATGAAACAATGGATAAGGAAACAGAAAGGACTGACCCAAGTTGAGTTTTCGTTAATTGCACTTGCGGTAATGTTAGTACTGTTCATGATTATTGAGTTTGCAATCTACTTTTATTCAGTGCAAATGGTCAACGAAATTACCAGGCGAGCGGCACGACTTGCCACGGTTTGTTTTATTTCTGAACGTGATGAAATACCTAATCATCAAGCTTTGGAGAGTCTATATCCTTCAGGTTTTACCGCTAATAATTTACAAATCGAATATTTAGACGATACAGGTGCAACTGTTGATGTGTCGGATTTTTTGAGTACTCCACCTGCAGCATCTACAGTGTTAGATGCTCAGTTTTCAAAAATAAAATATGTTCAAGCAAGAGCAGTTGATTATGAATTTAAGTTTTTTGTGTTAGCTGCGCTTATTAGTGCAGTAGGAAAAACGCCTGCTTTTGAAACTGTATTGCCGGCAGAAAGCTTAGGTGTATTAAAGCCTGAAGCTGATAACCCTGCTGTTTATTCGGATTGTTCCGCGGAGTAGCTTTATGTTGAAACCAGTCAAAATGGATAATGAAACACATAAAAGTTTAAAAACTAACTTGATTATTTGGATAGTTTATTCTACATCAAATTTTAAAATTCACATTGCTGATGAACTATCAAGGTGTGTAAATCTAAATATTGATTGGATAGAGCTAGATACCTTTAACTTGGACTTTGTGAAAAATAAGCAAGTTCCTGATCTCATTTATATTGAAACCGGTGAAAGCTGGGCTCAGAAAGTGGCTCATGTTTATTCTAGTGACAGCAGTTTACAGCATAATCATACCGCTTTGATTGTATTTGGCGACGAGAACGATACTGCATCCCTTAAAATGGCATTAAGGCTTGGGGCAACAGATTATTTGTCTCGTTCGGTTGATTTTGGCGAACTATATCCTTTATTAAAATCTACCGCGGATGAAAAGATTGCCAATAAGAAAATGGGCGATCTAACATTGTTTATTAATACAAAAGGTGGCTCTGGAGCAACCACTTTGGCTATTAATACAGCAATAGAATTATCAAGCTATGCTAAGAGTAAAGTGTTGCTCGTTGACTTGGATATGCAGTTTAGTGATGCCGCTGATTATTTAAACTGTAAGCCTAAATACAATATTAATGATGTGATTGATTCTGTTAATGATTTAGATGAATTATCACTAGAAGGACTAGTCTACCAGCATCCTTCAGGTTTGAATTATTTGTGTTTTAACCAAAATGATCCTAAAGGTAATTACAAGCATGCGGTTCAAGTTAGTAAATTATTACCTATTTTGAGGCAGTTTTACTCACATATTATTGTGGATTTATCTCATGGCGTTGAGCACGTTTATCAACAAATTGTCTCTCCGGCAACACATGTTTTTTTGATTCTGCAACAGAATGTTACATCGGTGAAGCATGCTGTTAGTTATATACGTTCTTTAGAATTAGACTATGGTTTAAGTAGTCATCAGGTTGAACTAATTGTTAATCGTTTTGAAAAGAAATCGACAATATCGTTGAAAGACATTGAAAATGCGGTTAGTGGACATGCAATACACTTAGTACCTAATAACTTTGCTATTGCTATCGAGAGCGCTAATTTGGGCAACCCAATTGTTCAATCTAAGAAAAATAGTGCGCTGAAAGCGTCTTTGGCTGAAATATCGCACTTATTAGAAAGTCCGACCAAAGAGAATCAAAGTTGGATAAAAAAACTATTTTCTTAGTAAGGGGGAGTTATGTTTTTCAAACGGAAAGGCGTCGGGAGTTCTTTCAATTCCGTAGATGAAACAAAAGAATCCAAAGTTGTGAATGTCGAGTTGGCAAAATCTGATGAAGACTCGTCAGATGAGCAAAAGTCTTTGTCGCCGGTAGAAGCCAAGATGAAAGCGATCGAGGAGCAGAAAAAGCAATTAGAACAAGATCTCTCGATAAAACACTACTACCACAAGAAACTACTGGATACCTTGGATCTCGGGCTTCTATCGCACTTGCAAGAAGATCGCGCGAAAGAGGAGTTGCGCGAAGCGGTTGTTCAGCTCATTGCGGAAGATCAAACACACCCATTGAGTTCAGAAGCGCGAAACCGCGTAATACATCAAATTGAAGATGAAGTGTTCGGCCTGGGGCCTCTTGAGCCACTTCTTGAAGATCAAACAATCTCAGATATCTTAGTAAATGGCCCGAAAAATATTTTCGTCGAACGTTTTGGTAAGTTGGAGAAAACACCGCACACCTTTTTAGACGAACGCCATTTGCGCAACATTATCGACCGTATTGTAAGCCAAGTGGGTCGAAGGATCGATGAGGCTTCACCCATGGTGGATGCTCGACTCAAAGATGGCTCACGTTTTAATGCGATTATACCTCCTCTTGCTATTGATGGGCCTTCAGTTTCTATTCGACGTTTTGCGGTTGAACGTTTGAATATGGATAACCTATTAGAACTTGGATCGTTGTCTCCTGAAATGGCGAAGTTTCTTAATGCGGCGGTTGTGGGGGAAATGAATATCCTGATTTCTGGTGGTACAGGTTCTGGTAAAACAACCACGCTAAATATTTTGTCGAGCTTTATTCCTAGCGACCAACGCATTGTAACCATTGAGGACTCGGCAGAGTTACAACTCCAACAGCCACATATTATCCGTTTGGAAACACGTCCTTCCAATATCGAGGGTAAGGGTGAAATTTCTCAGCGTGATTTAGTAAAAAACTCACTACGTATGCGTCCCGATCGGATAGTTGTTGGTGAGGTTCGTGGCTCAGAAGCGGTGGATATGCTATCCGCAATGAACACGGGTCATGATGGGTCTTTGGCTACTATCCACGCGAATACACCAAGAGATGCGCTGAGCCGGATTGAGAATATGTTCTCGATGGCAGGGTGGAATGTGTCGACAAAAAACTTGAGAGCGCAGATCGCGTCTGCCATCAATATTGTTGTGCAAATGGATCGTCAGGAAGACGGTAAACGTCGCATGGTTAGCGTACAAGAAATTAATGGCATGGAAGGTGACGTTATTACCATGTCGGAGATCTTCACCTTCCAAAGAAGAGGGGTCGATCAAGAAGGCAATGTGTTAGGTGATTACATGGCTACAGGGATTGTACCAAGCTGCCATGACCAATTAGTAAAACGAGGCTTAGACGTACCATTTGAAATATTCAATGAAAAAGCCCGTTAGGAGATTGCTATGGATAGTCAATTCCCCCTTTTTCTTGTACTGCTGTTTTTGTCCGTATTTTTTATTAGCCAAGCGTTAATTCTGCCTTCTGCGGGTAAAAAGGTTAAGCATAAGCAATTAATCAAGCGGATACACGAAAGCCATAAACATATTGATCAAGAGAGTATTTCTTTATTAAGGGAAAACTCGCTCAAGAATCTATCGCCATTAGAGCGATGGCTTGTGAGGTTTAGCCTGTTCGATAACTTTAAGAAGAAGTTGGAACTGGCTGGGATACACATGGGGTTCAGTCGGTTTATTTTCCTCACATTCCTCGGAGGGACTGCGGTTGGTCTATTTCTGTTCTTGTTCGGGCAAGTTTGGTACCTCTGTGCTGGTGTTGCGTTTGCTTGCTGGGTGTCTGTTTACTTCTACATACAGAAAAGGATTGCTGATCGTTTAATGAAATTTGAAGAGCAACTGCCAGAGGCTCTCGATATCATCAAGCGAGTTTTGCAGGCAGGGCAGCCAATTACGCAGGGGTTTGGAGAAGTAGGCAGAGAGGTTAGTGCACCGCTTGGTCCTGAGTTCATGAATACCTTTAACTTACTCAACTATGGTTATGACCTCCGTTTGGCGATTATGCAAATGTCGGAGAGAACTCCTACCGTATCTATGCTTGCTTTCTCCAGTGCGGTGTTACTGCAAAAGGAAACGGGTGGTAACTTAGTCGAAAACATTGAGAAGCTCTCCCATATCCTACGTGCTCGTTTCAAACTCGCTCGAAAAATAAAAACCATTTCGGCGGAATCTCGAATGTCGGCATGGGTATTAGTATTAGCGCCTTTTGGTTTGTACGTCATCATTTCCCTTGTTCGACCTGAGTATATTGAGTTACTCCACACGCATCCAATGGGGATCAAAATGGTCATTGGTGGGATGGTAGCGTTGTTTATCGGCACGCTTTGGATTCGTAAAATCGTCAATATTGAGGTGTAGCCATGGAAAGTATTCAAGGATGGTTAAACGATTTTGCTGTCGGCCAAGAAACACTGCTTATGGGGTTGATCCTCATCACTACAGTGTTGGTTGTGATGACGTTAGGCTCGATAATTATCGGGGTTAACTCGCCAATTAAACGAAAGTTAGCCGAATTGTCTGGTGATAAGAAAGAAGTCTCTCATCACAACAAAAAAATGTCAGACACCTTGGAGTCGTTAGCGCCTTTAACTTCCCCAACCAGTGAAAAAGAGCGCCAAACGACACGCAATAAACTGATGCATGCTGGGTTTCATGAAAGCAATGCATTATCGATGTTTTATGCCATTAAATCGGTCACGACGATCTTAGGTGTGATGGTGGCGGCACTGGTGTATTTCTCGGTTCCGGAATCTAAATACCTGTACACGTATATGGCGTTATCCGTGTTTATTGGGCTTTTATTTCCTGATTTTATTTTGCGTCGAATGGTGAACAAGCGTCAGCAAGCGATTCGTGCAGGTGTGCCCGACATGCTTGATTTGCTGGTGGTTTGTACCGAATCAGGGCTTGGCTTTAATGCAGCGTTGCGTCGGGTTGCTGATGAATTGGTTATCTCTCACCCAGAGCTTGCTGATGAAATCGATACGGTGTGCAACAAAATTAAAGCGGGCAAACCAATGCCAGAAGCGCTGAGGGAGCTAGTATTAAGGACAGGGTTAGAAGAATTAATGGGGCTGGTAAGTATGCTTAGCCATGCCTCTCGAATAGGGGGGAGTTTAGTCAACTCCTTGCGTGAATATACCGAAGACTACAGGGATAAGCGTCAACAAGCAGCAGAAGAAATTGCTGCAAAAATCCCAGTCAAAATGATGTTTCCAATGGTGCTATTTATTTGGCCTTGCTTTTTTATAGTGGCTATCGGACCTGCGTTAATTTCATTGGCTGAGGCATTTTCTAATTAAAAAGCAAAATAGGGATCGTTATGTGGATTAAGAAATACGTCATCATCTCGTTGTTGGTGCTTACCGCATGTTCAACAACTGAACAGTCATCAGATTTCGATTCAACGCTGTACTCAGGTAAGCCCGTTGAGTCTCTCACTAATGATGAACCTCCCAAAACAGAGGAAGAGGCAATCTCACGAGGGGATATTGCATTAAGCAACAAAAATGTCGACTTAGCCTTGTATGAATATATTCGCTCACTCTCTTTCCCGAATGCAGTCCATAAAGATAAAACCTTGTACACCGTGGGTCGCATCCATTTAGCTAGGGAGAATTCAGAGCTCGCCGATAAATCATTTCGAGCATCTTTGGCTGAGAACCCCGATCATATTGGTTCCCTGACTGAGCTAGGTACTTTATACACGAAACGTGGAGAAAAGGACGTTGGGAAAAGCTACTACATACGCGCTTTGAATGCTGACCAAATTCGCATGGATGGCGATCCTACCATCACTAAAGACAACATTACTGCAGAGAGCGTTGCAACATATCGCTATGATGATAAATCACCAGTCTCTGCTTACTCCGGTCTAGGTGTGCTTTACGACATTCGTGGCGACCACGATATTGCGCAGGCGTTAATTCGAAAAGCGTTGGATATTGACTCAAGAAACGTAAACGCTTTGGTCAGCCTTGGCTACTCCTACTACATGGAAAAAGCTTACTCAAAAGCGGCGCACTTTACTCAAGCCGCACTAAGTATCAAGCCAGGAGATGAGAGAGGAATCAATAATTTAGGTCTCATTGCTTTAGCTAAAGATCAGCCACGACAAGCTCTGAGTATTTTTAGCCGACACATGACAGAACCCGAAGCGCTCAACAATGTTGGTTATTTCTTGATCCTTCAAGGCAAACCAGGAGAGGCGATTCCTTATTTACAACAGGCTATTGATAAGAACCCTGCCTACTATGAACTGGCAAATAAAAACCTAGAACGAGCATTGGCAATGGTGAGAGAGCGAGGGGATACCTCTACCGCGCTTCTCCAATAAATTTGAAGACCCTTTTAAAAGAAAGCCACTCTGCAAGATAGAGTGGCTTTTTCATTTATGGGGAGTAGTCCGTTGCAAAGGTGTTTGTTCAATTAGCCGTCATTCGCTTCTTTCAGGGTAAGAAGCATAGCGCCGTAAAGCCCAACCAACTATCTTCCATAACATCACCGTCAAGAGTGTTGCGAGGTAGCCATCAATCGCATAATGCCAAGCTAAATGTACCGAACCGATTTGAATGATGACTGCGAAAGCGTAAGCAAAGTAGCCGATGGTTTTGTTGAGTCTATAAATTGATAGCGCCATCAAAACAGCAATGGAAACGTGCAAACTCGGCATTGCCGAAATGCCAGAGCCAATACCATTGGCATTCGCGATGTACTCATCCCAAAGATATTGCTGTGTAGGCAATGCCCACAATTGCCCAGCGTCCACATTGGTAAGATATTGGCTTTGGACTTCGAGCGTTTTCATCAGAGGAACAAACTGTTCATCTCCAGTGATAAGCTCTACATAACATGGGCCTGCTGAAGAAAGCAACGTGGCGAAGAAGACACCAAGAATCATCCAAGACAGTGCGAACGTGAGTAAAAACTGTTGCCTTACCAACGGGTATTTTTTGTAGATAAGGAAAAAGATGAGTATGCCCCACATACAAAAAAACCATGCGTTGTAGGCTACATTTAGCCCTAATGAGGCCCAAGCATTGGAGAATAATGCATGGGTCAACTCCCACGGAGCAAACCCGAAGTGTAGCAACGAATCAATATTCGCAAAGGTCAGATCCCACTTGAATGGATTGATGATTGGAATCAGCGATTTCAAAAACGTGTGGTTAGAGAAAATCAGGTTGAGTGCCATCATCGAAACAAACACTGATACAGGTCGGTACAGCGGAAAAATAAGATGCTTCAGTTTTCGTATGAAGCGCTTTGCTGGCTGTTTTTCTTTGCGCAGTATGAGATAGAAATAATAGTAGATACACCAGCTTAAACCTGTGACATACAAAGCTTGTATGAGTGTTTCAAGGTAAGTGGTAAAAGAGTAATCGATAGGGAAATCGAGATACAAAGAACAAAGATAAATGACAGCAGTCGAGATAAAGCAATAGGTGTAGAAAATCCTATCGTTCAATAACTCATTCTTTACTGATGTGAGTAAAGCCGATGCTTTTTGCTGCCAGCTAAGGTTGAGCTCGTAATTGTTGTCTTGTTCCATCGATGATCCGTCATCTCTATCCTTCCAATATCATTAAGCTTAGTTGAGAAAACGGGCACTCGTATTTGAGTGCCCGTGGTTTATCTAGATTCAATAGTTGGCGTATCAGCAGGCTACATCATGCCCGTGACAAGGCCTGCCGCCACAAAAAACACGATCATCCACAGAACCGAAAGGTTGAGCTTTTTGTGTAGATAAAAACCTGCAACCACTAACGCCATGTCGATGGGAGCAACAACTGCGCTGCTAAATACTGGCTGGTAAAGTGCCGCGAGTAGTAACCCTACTACCGAGGCATTTACACCGTTGATGGCGCCGGAGACCAGCGGTTTGCCTGCCAGTGCTTGCCAGTTTTTAAGAACGCCAAGTAGTAAAAGAAACCCTGGGAGGAATACGCCAAGCGTTGCGAGCAGCGCACCTAAAATTGGCGTAACCGAAAGCTCATAACCGATAAAAGTCGCAAAGGTGAACATTGGCCCCGGTACAGCTTGTGCAGCGGCGTAGCCTGTTAAAAATGCATCTTGGCTGAGCTGGTCGCCAACAATGTTTTGCAGAAGCGGCAGAACCACATGACCGCCACCAAACACTAAGCTACCAGCTTGGAAAAAATCACTAAACAGTCCAAGCAAAGGTAACGTATGAGCCACTAACGGTAAGCCGAGTAAAAGCACCGCAAATAGAGCCAATGGCGCGATAGACGGTTTAAACGACTCGGCTGATGACGCGGAGTCTTTCTTCAGATATCGCATACCAACAAAACTTGCTGCGAGCAACACGAACATTTGCGTCATGATGCTTGGTGCCACCAGCAACGCAATCGCAGTCGCGACGCACAAACCCGCGGTCAGTTTACTTTGGCAGAAGTTTTTGTACATGCCCCAAGTCGCATCCGCCACGACGACGACTGCGAGCAGTTTTAGGCCGTGAACGATGTTTTGGAACACTGCGGTGTCGGTGATTTGGCTGCTCACCATCGCCAGCGCCAACATGATGACCACTGAAGGAAGCGTGAATCCGACAAATGCTGCGCATGCGCCACCTAAACCGCCACGTTTATAGCCTAAAGCAAAGCCAACTTGGCTTGAGCCCGGTCCCGGCAAAAACTGACTGAGCGCGACAATTTGCGCGTACTCGCTGTCATCAAGCCATTTCAGTTTCTCAACAAAGGTTTGGCGAAAATAACCAATATGAGCCGCCGGGCCGCCGAAGCTGAACCAACCCAGCCAGAAAAAAGTTTTGAATATGGTGAACATGTCGAGCCTGTTTATCTAAAAAGCATTGTTGCTAATTTATCGAATGCTCTAAAATGACTCAAATTGATGATTTTAATTTCATCTATGAATGAAATGGGATGAGGATGTTGGAGTGAAAGAGGACATTCAGTGGCGCAACATTGACTTGAACTTATTGGTGACGTTTTCCTACTTGTATCGCTATCGAAGCGTTAGCGTCGCGGCAGAGAAAAGTTACGTTAGCCAGTCGGCGATGAGTCATAGTTTGTCTCGTTTAAGGTTGTTGTTTGACGACCCGCTTTTTGAGCGAAAAGGGCACAAGATGGAGCCCACCGAGCACGCTCACCACATCGCGCCAACTGTGCATCACTTGTTGGATTCTATCGCCAAAGACTTGCTCACTAAGTCTGCCTTCCAACCTAAAAATTATGCGGGTGTATGTCGCATCGGGTTAACGGATTATGCCGAGTTTATCTTTGCTCCTCGGCTTTATGACGAAATACGCCAGCGCGCCCCAGAGGCGCAGATCAGTTTTATTAACGTCAATCGTAGCAACTACGTGGCATTAACTGAGCATGAAAAGCTCGATGTCATTATTGGCAGCATGCCGGTGTTGGATGACAACTTTGAGAGCTTGTACTTGTACACCGAAAAGCACGTGTGCATGTGTGATAAACAGGTATTGCAAGGGGAAACACAGCTGTCTCTGGAAGCGTTCGCGAACATAGAGCAAGCTCTGGTAAGTCCCGATGGGAGCTTAAAGACACAAGTAGACCAAAAGCTCGCAGAACATGGCTTGAGCCGCAAAGTCACCGTGGCGTCGCGCAACTTTCTCACTATTCGGCATCTGTTGAAAAAGCGCGATCTCATTGCCATCGTGCCAGAAAAAATGGCGTTGGCGGAGGGCTTTTCGGACGATCTCATTACTGTTAAGCCGCCGATCGCCGTTGCGGATTTTGATATTGCTATGCTGTGGCATTCCAGCCGAAACAATGAAGACAAAGGCATTTGGCTACGCGAGTTGGTTTCTTCGACCATCACCTCTAAATGATAAACATTTGGGGCATTCATGGTGCTTAGAGTTATTTGTTGTTGAACTTCTTACTACCCGCTGAGTTATCGGCGTTATACCGAAACAGTACTGATTGAGCAAAATGAGTGTCTTTGGTTGGGGGGGATGTTCCAGATTTAATTCATAAAAGAGATTAATGGAAAAGGTATCATTGAGTTGTACCACGTAGTTTAAGCTCTGTTTGCACGTATACATGAAGAGGTTGTAAGCGTCCATCTCGGTATTTTTCCACCAGTAAGTTCACTCCCTGAGTTCCCATCAACTCAGAGTGAATACGAATTGTAGACAACGGCGGAAAGGTAAAGCGAGCAGTAGGAATATCATTCATACTAATCAACGTAATATCCTCTGGTATCTTTAAGCCAAATTCATGGATTGCACGTACTATGCCAATCGCGATGGAGTCTGAATCAATGAATACTGCTTTCGGGAAGTCACCTTTGGCTAGCATCTCTTTCGCTAAGTTATAACCGGACAAACTAGAGCAGGCACAATAGTGTATATCTTGTTCTGCGACCACGCCTTTTAGATAGCCATAGTCCAAAAACACATTTTCACGAATGTCAGCTGCGTCGGGCTTGTTTTGACCGCCAATATAACCGATGCGGCGGTGGTCTCGTTGTATAAAAAAATCAACTACTTGCCTACTGATTCGAATAAGGTCGACATCAACGCAATCATAAGGGCAGGTTGGATCTGAAAAGTTTATGTAGCAGATGCTATCGGCTAGACGTTTAGGTAATTTATCTACTACCTTTTGGTCGACATTTCCGACTAAAAGGACACCTGTTATCTTTTTCGTTTCAACATCAATTTCACTGTTATAGCAATTGGTTAGCGTAATACCTAATTTGTCGCATTGCGTTTCAATCCCATGACGAATTGATAAGTAGTAAGGGTCATTTACCTCTGTTTCTTGTTTGTAGTTATATAAGGCTAAAAAGTGATGTTTTTGCTTAGCTTCTTTGATGCCTTTCTTCGAGCTACTGGTGCGGTACTCCAGTTTTTCTGCAATTTCCAAAATGCGGTATTTGGTTTCTTCTTTAACGCTCAACGTTGGGTCGTTGTTCAAAACCCGCGATACGGTTGCAAGTGAGACGCCCGCTTCAATGGCGATATCTTTTAGCTTTGCCATGTAAATTTCCCGTCGGCACTGCTCACTGCCCAAGTGTGAGCTCAATAATCTGACTATTTTAAACAGCTACTTAGAGATGCACAAACCTTTAGTAAGACAGTCCTAAACACTTTAAATCAGCATATCAAGCCAACTTGTTTTCATGAAATACACTCTATTGAGTAATAAATAAAGCTGTAAACGTAAGGATTATATTGCTGTAAAAATACTGAAAAACGCGACTGGTTTGGAAACTTGCTACTTGTGGTAACTCTAGTACTTAATAGGACTCGAGCCGTTTAGAGTTTAACCAAGCAAACGTTTTATTGTTCATGTTTATGTTTTGTGTCTCATTGTTATAAACAAATCAATAGGAAAGTATTCGACTCTATTTATAATCTCCGCGCTTTTAAAAGCTGTCTAACAGTATGAAAAATTAGGAAATTATAATGAAAAAAGTATTGCCATTATTGGCTTTAGGTGCAGTGGTTGCTTCAGCATCAGTTCAAGCAAAAGGTGACTGGTATGTTGGTGCTGATTTGGTAAATTCAGATCTTAAAGTTAAAAGCTTGTCAAAAGATTTTTCTGCGACAGGTCTTAGCCTGGCTGTAGGTAAAGAGCTTCAATATTCAGAAAACTTCAAACTAGCTTTTGAAGGTGAGTACATATACTTTGGCGACTTTGAAGAAACATTTTCTTACATGGGGTGGCCGGTTAAATTTAGTGTTGATGCTTCTGCGTTCAATTTCAATGCGAAGCCTAAATACCAATTTGCAGGTACAGGCTTCTATGTTGGTGCGATTGCTGGCCTTGGTGTAATGAGTGTTTCTTATGAAGTGAAATCATCTAGCACTGTTACCGATGATGGTCGTGATGTAGGCTTTAACTACGGTGTTGAGGCTGGTTATGAGTTTTCTTCAGGTTTGGTTGTATCTGGTGGCTACCGTGCTTCTTCGGTAAGTATTGATGCCGAAAACGGTGGCAGCGAAGATTTTGATTTTGACAGCCTGTACGTTGGCGTTGATTACAAGTTTTAAGATCGCGTAAGCAAAAATATAGATACTAAAAAGGAGCCGTTAGGCTCCTTTTTTGATCAGATTATCAATCAACTCATAATGGTGCTCTTGTACGCCTGCAAGGTTGCCATATTTGGGTTGGTGGCGGTCATTTTCTTTCGCGTGTTGCCAGCCAATGGTGTGACGCACAAAATGCTCTGCAAACGCGTGGGAAACTTCCAAGCAACCTGCCAGCACGGTATCAACATAACTTTGCATGATTGGGCTCTTTGCGCATGGTGGTAGTGGCTCGTCTTTTACGTAAACCCAAATGTCATGTTCTTGGTTAAAACTCGTATCTGTTTCGATTTGATCTGGCTGAAGTTGAATACGATGATAACCTCGCTCACGGCGGTCGAATTCTGCGAGCGCTTCTTCATTTACTTCGAGTAAAACGCCATTAACCTGTCCATCGCCTTGGTTCACCACTAATGGAGAGAGGCTGTAGCTGTCGTCAATCTTCCCCCAGTAGCGAACCAACCCATGTGCTATGACGGGAATGGCTTCTCCCGTTTGTCCGGTTAACTTACGTGACGCAGAATTAATCAAACTGCCATAGCCAAATATGTACATTGTCGTTGCATCCCTTAACTGATAGTTGTGCCTCTCATGTTTATACCTAACCCGCATCTGAAGCACAACTTTACCTCTTAAGTATAATCTTAATTATAAACATGTATTTTTTATACATGTTTATGGTAGCATCAATATGTAGTTGAGTTAACCAGCATCGAGAGACGCTTGAGGGCAAGATAATGCTGAATATCACCGATAAAAAAGTAGAAGAAAAAATCCCCGCATGGCTGCGATTAGGCTTTCGGCCGTTTTTTCTGTTTGGGTCGATTTATGCCATTGTTGCGATTGCGTTGTGGGTGTGGATGTTCCAAAGTGGACAGCCAAACGCATTGGCCGTGCCTGCATTGTGGTGGCACGTACATGAAATGTTGTTCGGTTTTTCGATGGCAATCGTAGTTGGCTTTGTACTGACCGCGGTACAAAACTGGACTGGCATTAATGGTACCAAGCATTACATGCTTCTGGCTTTATTTGGCTTGTGGTTAGTGCCCCGCATCTTGCTTTGGACACAAGCACCGTTGTGGTTAACCAGTAGTATCGAAGCGGTATTTTTGCTGTTTGTCGCCTATGAGGTGGGCATTCGTGTGTATCGAGCCAAAGGTTGGCGTAATTTGTTTTTTGTTCCACTGTTTCTTTTAGCCATCTTTGCGAACTTTGCAAGCTACGCAACGATAAAAGGTATGCCGCCGTTTAGCTCGTCAGCGGTGTGGCAAGCAATGCTGTGGTGGTTTACCTTGCTGTTGTCAGTGATGGGCGGACGTGTGATTCCATTTTTTACTGCGCGTCGATTTAATTTCGAAAAAGTGCAACCATTGGCTTGGTTAGAGTGGTTCGCGAACTTGCCGTTGGTAATGCTATTTGTGCTGAGCTTTTTCCCTGTGACGTTTGCAGAACTAGGTAGTCCTTTGATGCTGTTTGCAGGTGTTGCTCAGTTGGTGCGTTTTGTTCGCTGGAAACCTTGGTTAACCCTGAGCGAGCCTTTAGTGTGGTCGCTGCATGCTGCGTATTTGTGTTTACCACTAAGCTTAATTTTGCGAGGCGTCTGGGGAGATGCATTTGCCAGCCATAACCTCATTCACCTGTTTGCGATAGGTGCGTTAGGCGGTTTGATTTTAGCGATGATTGCACGGGTGACGATGGGACATACTGGTCGCATGATCTACAAAGGGCCAAACATGAGCCTTGCGTTTGCAGCGATTACCGCGGCAGCTTTGGTTCGCAGTTTCGCCGTGATCGTTGATCCAGCGAACATGATGCTGTGGATTGATATCAGCGGCGGATTATGGATTGTTGCGTTTGGGATGTTTGTGTGGCGCTTTGGTGTGATGCTTGTGACCCCTCGTGTGGATGGTCACCCCGGATAAGATTCTAATGTGAGTAGAGAAAAGAGGAGCCGCGTGCTCCTCTTTTGGTTTTTGTTCTTTATAGGTTTAGTGTTTATTCGTCTTCGTCGTCCGCTTTATTCGTGAGCCCCAATCGTTTAAATAGCCACCACTCTAGACCAAAAATGACAATTAAGGCGATGCAGAACCAGGTGAATGCCATGGTGGATTCCACACCTGGCATTCCACCAACATTGATGCCGAGTAAACCTGTTAAGAAGCTGGTTGGTAGAAAAATCGTTGCTACCAAAGTAAACAGATAACTGTTTTTATTGGTTTTCTCATCACGATGATGTTTGATCTCTTCTTGGAAAAGCGCCACTTCTCCAAGATAAAACTCAAGTGTTTCATTTATGCGCGTAATATTATTGTGTGCGAAGCGATATTGATGAGGTCTCAAAGCAATCAATTCTGATTCTGACTCCACAAGATCACGGATAGCGTACTGCTGAGGGCGAATAAAACGCTTGATAGAAATCAGCGCTTTTTGAGTCGCCATATGTTTGTACGTCGATTCATCATTCACGTCGAACTGGTTTAGTGTTTCTTCAATTGTATCAAGGTAAATGTCTATTTTACTGTTTAATCCTTCAATGATCTGATGAAGTAAACTAGCAAGACTTTTTGGGCCTTTGTGTTCCGCTAATGCTTGGCGAATCTCCATGATCGCGCGTGATGGAATTTTACGAGTTGAAATGAGTGCGCCTTGAAAGTAGAGAATTCTAATACTAAGCATATCTTCTGGTGATGCATTGCCGTTCATATTGACGCCTCGTAAAATCAACATGAAGTTCTCGTCATCTAAAGGATGGAAAGATGGTCGGCTTTCGTCGGCTAATAGATGATCAACCGTTGCACGAGGCACTTGGTTCTGCTCCAGCCAACCACGAATATCAGGATGCAGCCGTTCGCAATGGTACCAATGCTTAGCTTGAATTTGCTCTGCCGTGGTGGATTGTTGAGTTGCTTCTGGGGTTGAGAAGTCCCAATGTTCAATCATAAAACCCATTTTCTTTTCCTTGTTTGAGCCGATACCCAAATAACCTCAAGATACTTCTTTCGCGAGAATTGCCTTGCCATACAGAGGCAATACTTTGAGTACGGTACTCTGAAGTCATTGATGCATTATTTTTCAAATGAGTATGATTGTATTTAACGCCAAATGTCTATGAATAGTTGTTCTTATTTGCAATCGAGTGGAGCGCACCAAGGTGTTGTGCTTAAACAACAAAACAAAAAGCCTGCAACTAAGCAGGCTTTATTGTGGGGGAGGGAGGGGAGCTGTTAGCCAACTTGAGAAAGATTAACCACTTTCTGTTGTAGCTTTTTCTTTAAATAGTCCGTTAAGGCCTGTTTTTCTTCCTCGTTCATGTAAAGACCAAGCTTAGTACGGCGCCATAAAATGTCTTCATCGGTCATTGCCATTTCATGGTTCATTAAGTAATCGATCTCACGTTGGTAAACACCACCTGCTTGTGCCGAGAACGTTTGTCCTAAGTCAGCTTCACTTGTTGTGCCTTCCATTAAGTTCCAGGTTTGGGTACCAAACTGTGTGACATAACGAAGAATCAATGCTTCTGGCGCCCAAGTGTATTTAGCGTGAATTTGTTTAGCTAATTGTTCACGACTACAGCTGAAGTTACCACCAGGAAGGGTTTGGTTGGCCGTCCAGTCTTTACCCATTTCAGGTAGGAACGGAGCTAGCTTTTTCATTGCTGCTTCACCTAACTTACGGTAGGTCGTTAACTTACCACCAAAAACAGAAAGCAGAGGTGCATGGTCGTATTCCGCATCGAGCTCTAGCGTGTAGTCTCGTGTGATTGCTTGCGGAGAGTCAGATTCATCGTCACATAAAGGACGAACACCGCTGTATGTCCAAACTACATCTTCGCGAGTCAACTGGTGGACAAAGTGTTGGTTTACGATATCAATGAGGTAATCGACTTCGTCATCTGAGATCGACACTTCACGTGGGTCACCTTTGTATTCCACATCTGTTGTACCAATGATTGAGAACTTATCTAAGTAAGGAATCATAAATACGATGCGATTGTCTTTGTTTTGAAGGATGTAGGCTTGCGGTTCGTTGTGGATACGAGGAACAACGATGTGCGAGCCTTTGATTAAGCGAATGTTACGAGGAGAGGCTTGCTCTAATCCATCATCAAAGAACTGTTTTACCCAAGGCCCCGCAGCATTGACTAACGCTTTCGCTTTACGTTCGAAACGTTGGTCTGTCATCACATCGTGAATAGTAACGTGCCAGATACCACCTTCACGGTGTGCTTTTTCCACGCGGCAGTAGTTACGTACTTCAGCATGGTTTTCGCGAGCCGCAAGAACGTTCAGTAATACTAAACGTGCATCATCAACCCAACAGTCAGAGTATTCGAAACCCGTTTTCATTTCTGGTTTTAGCAAGCCAGATTTCGCAAGGTTGACGGTTTTACTGCCTTGCAGCGTCGTACGTTTACCCAAGTTATCGTAAAGGAAAAGGCCACAACGAATCATCCAAGCTGGGCGTAGGAATGGGCGATGCGGTAAACGGAAACGCATTGGTAATGCGACGTGTGGTGCTTTACGAAGAATAACCTCACGCTCTGCGAGCGCTTCCGAAACTAAACGAAACTCGTAGTGTTCAAGGTAGCGTAAACCGCCGTGTATCAGTTTAGAACTTGCTGAAGAAGTCGCAGATGCGAAGTCATTTGCTTCGTATAAGCCAACACTCAAACCTCGGCCAGCTGCGTCTGCTGCAATACCAGCTCCGTTAATGCCGCCACCGATTACGATCAAGTCTAAGGTAGTGGATGAGCTAGTAGTGGAAGCATTATTTTGTATACTCATAAATTTGACCTCTTGGTGAGCGAACGAGCATTTTAGAACATAATGTAATCCTAGCTCAGGTTTCGTTTGTGATCATCTATTATTTTCGTTTGTGAGCGTTTTGTGTGATTTAGACACAAAAAAACCTCTGTCTAATTAAGACAGAGGTCATTTTAGGGGAGTTATACGATTGATGTTACTCGTTTTCGGAGTTTGATTCGTTAGCTTCAACCACTTCAAGTGGGATAGAAGCTTCCTTCAAAATTGACAAGATTTCTTCTGGTGGCTGCTTATTGGTAAAGATCATGTTGAGCTGTGCAATATTGCCTAGTTTCACCATAGCATTGCGCCCGAACTTGGTGTGGTCTACGGCCAGAAATACACTACGGCTATTGTCAATGATCGCTTGTTTGACCCGGACTTCGTGGTAATCAAAGTCTAATAGTGAGCCATCGAAGTCGATACCGCTAATGCCGAGAATACCAAAGTCGAGACGGAACTGTTTAACGAAATCGAGGGTAGCCTCGCCAACAATACCGCCGTCTCTGCTGCGGACTTCTCCACCCGCCAAAATGACTTTGATTTCAGGGTTAGGGAAAAGAATGGTCGCAACATTGATGTTGTTGGTGACTACACGCAACTGTTTATGGTTTTTATTGAGCGCTCGCGCAACTGCTTCTGGTGTGGTGCCGATATCGATGAATAGTGTGGCACCATCTGGAATGTGTTTGACTACCTCGTCTGCAATGACATCTTTTTCATTGAAGTTGAGCGCTTTACGCGTGTTGTAAGATGTGTTTTCAGAACTGAGAGGAATAGTGGCTCCACCGTGATAACGACGAATTTTGTTGTCATCGGCGAGTTCATTGAGATCGCGTCGGATGGTTTGTGGGCTGACATTGAATCTTTCTACCAACTCATCCGTGCTGACATAGCCTTGTTTTTTCACCAGCTCAACAATCTGCTGGTGTCGAGGTATTTGCTTCACTTACCACTCCCTTGTGCATTGGTAACGGCCAATGCTTCAAATTCGAAGCTCTATTGTGCTCGAATTTGCTCGTTGTGAGAAGTAAGCGAGTTCAGGAATCGGGGATAAAGCGCAAAAAGAGCGCACAAATGGCGCTCTTTTTTTCTTATGGAGATGAGATTAATCTTCTTCGTCGTGAAGTTCAGACCAGGTTTGCGCACATTTCACTGCACGTTTCCAGCCCTTGTAACGACGATTGCGTTTTTCTTCATCATCGTGTGGCTCAAAGGTGCGATCAAGTACCGCTTTATTCTGCAACTCATCAATGCTATCCCAGTAACCAACTGCAAGGCCGGCAAGGTAGGCTGCACCAAGAGCGGTAACCTCAGTTACTTGAGGGCGGTGTACTTCTGTGTTCAATACATCGGATTGGAATTGCATTAGGAAGTTGTTCGCTACTGCACCACCATCGACTCGAAGGTTCGCAAGCTTAATGCCTGAGTCAGCTTGCATCGCATCCAGTACGTCACGAGTTTGATAAGCGATGCCTTCCAATGTTGCACGGATGATATGGTTTGAATTCACACCGCGAGTAAGGCCGACAATCGTGCCACGTGCGTAGGCATCCCAGTATGGAGCGCCTAAACCAGTAAATGCAGGCACGACATAAACGCCGTTTGATGTATCCACTTTTGTCGCGAAGTATTCAGAGTCTTCCGCACCGTTTAGGATTTTCAATTCATCGCGTAGCCATTGGATAGAAGCTCCACCCATGAATACGGCACCTTCAAGTGCATAAGCTGGTTCGCCTGCAGGACCACAAGCCAAAGTTGTTAGAAGGCCATGTGTCGAAGTGACTTTTTCTTGGCCAGTATTCATTAGCAAGAAACAACCCGTACCGTAAGTGTTTTTCGCTTGACCCGCTTCAACACACATTTGGCCGTAAAGCGCCGCTTGTTGGTCACCTGCGATTCCAGAAATAGGAATACGAGTACCGCCTTTACCACCGATGTTGGTTTTACCGTAAATTTCCGATGAGCGCTTCACTTCTGGCATCATAGATGCTGGGATGCCAAGCTCATCTAACATTTTTTGATCCCAACATAGATCGTTGATGTTAAACAGCATGGTACGCGATGCGTTAGTGTAGTCGGTTACGTGAACGCGACCTTGAGTCATCTTCCAAACTAACCAAGTATCGACAGTACCAAACAACAGCTTACCTGCTTCTGCGTCTTCTCGTGCGCCTTCAACATTGTCCAGAATCCATTTAACTTTGGTACCGGAGAAGTAAGGGTCAAGCACCAAACCAGTGTTGTCACGTACATAGTTTTCGAGACCGCGTGCTTTTAAATCTTCACAGATATCAGCAGTACGGCGACATTGCCATACGATCGCATTGTAAACGGGTTTACCTGTTTCTTTATTCCAGACGATGGTCGTTTCACGTTGGTTAGTAATACCGATAGCCGCTAATTGGTCGCTACGGATACCAGACTTAGCTAGAGCTTCTACTAAGGTAGAGCTTTGTGTTGCCCAGATCTCCATTGGATCATGTTCAACCCAACCAGCTTCTGGATAAATCTGAGTAAATTCGCGTTGCGCGACGCTTACGATGTTCGCATCGTGATCAAGAATCACTGCGCGAGAGCTTGTTGTACCTTGGTCTAGGGCAACAATGTATTTTTGCTCAGTCATGGTAAGAATCCTTTTGTTTCGTTATTTATATTTTAGTAAATGTTCGAGTTACGTCAGTTTTAAGCTCTAGCTTCTTCTGTTTCTTCTTCCGTCTCACATTGGTTTGGAATCGTGCAACCGTGGCCTTGTTGTGGAAGGTAAGCGGCAATCGCTTTTGGATACAACCAACCACCAAAACACGCACCTGCAATCGGAGCAAGTAAAGGCACGATAAAGTAAGGAATGTCTTTAGCACCTGTCAGAGCGTAATCCCAACCTGCGAAGTAAGCGAACAGTTTCGGTCCAAAGTCACGAGCGGGGTTCATCGCAAAGCCTGTTAGTGGGCCAAGTGAACCACCGATGACGGCAATCAAAATACCGATCAATAGAGGGTTCATTGCGCCACGTGCCGCGCCGTTATTTTCATCGCCCAGAGCCAGAATCGCAAACATCAGCACAGCAGTGATAACGAATTCCACAGCAAAAGCACCAAAGAAAGAGAGGGAGGCATGCGGATAGGTTGAGAAGATACCAGCAGTTGCTAGTGCATCTTGGCTGCTGCGAACGAAGTTATGAGCGATTTCGTAGTCGGTGAAAAGGTTGCTGTATAAGCTGTATACCAATGCAGCAGAACAGAATGCCCCAAGCATTTGAGCGATAATGTATGGCACCACTTTCGCCTTATCAAAACCATGGAACATAGCAAGTGCGATGGTAACGGCAGGGTTGATGTGTGCACCAGAGACGCCAGCCGTACAGTAAATAGCGATGGCGACACCGAAGCCCCATACAATACTGATTTCCCATTGTCCAAATGATGCGCCTGTTAGAACTAAGGCTGCAACACAGCCTACGCCGAAGAAAATAAGTAGTCCTGTACCGATAAACTCGGCCAAACATTCTCCAAGCAGAGAGGGGTGTTTGTTCGTTGTCATGTTAAAAGTCCTTTGATCATTTTTGCCTGTCTAGCACGATACTATTGTGCATATATAAACGTTTGCGAAAACAAACGAGCGTTAAAAATGAGCGTTTGAGCATAAATTTGTTAATCAAAGTCTTCGTTTTTGTTAAATGGCGCATCTTTTAACCGGAAAAGAACACAACGAAAATAATTTATTTGTCACGAGGCCAGTGTTGAGAGCGCTCAAATTACCGATGTGAAAAAGAATGCACAACTGGTAAGAGGAGTTTTGTGAAGCTGCTACGTGCTTGGAGATTTATTACACAGAACTTGTGCAGCAGTTAACCCTAAAGGAGTAGGAGAATGTCAAATGTATCAAGGGCTAGCAGTGATATAAAAAAATACGCTGTCATGTTTGGACTTTTAGAAAAATCGTCATCCCATTGATACCAATAGGATGAGTTGAGAAGAGAATAAACGCTGTTAATGTCTTGTGTTTGTGAATCATTGCTTCGGCTTGTATTCAAATAAAAATTGTTTTTTTTTATTTCGTTTGATGCTAAACGTGATCGTTTTTCAGCTTTTTAGTTATTAGTTGGTTCGGAGCGAGTAGGGCAGGCGTAAATCGCCCTTTTTACGGTTAGTTTATGTTCTAATTCGAGCCTTTGTTTCAAAGGTTTCGAATTGGAATGCTCAAGTGAGAGGTTTGAATATCAGTTTCATATTAACGAATCTTGAGTAAAGTTGAACGATGATCTAATTAATGCTCATATAATTTACTGTATTTACTTATATTTAATCCATGTGCAACATTTGTCACAGAAATAAAATCCTAACTCCATACAATTCATGAACTTTCGAACGAAGATTTATTTTGTTTCGTTCGCTCCTTTTGTGTTTTTACCATCGCATACAAAATAATGAGGTTCCTATGTTTGGAATATTCAAACCTAAGGCGCACATTGATCGTCTGTCCCCTGGCAGCATCGATAGCACCTACTCTCGCCTCCGTTGGCAACTCTTTATCGGTATCTTTGTTGGCTACGCCGGTTACTATCTAGTTCGTAAAAACTTCAGTTTGGCGATGCCTTATCTTATCGAGCAAGGCTTTAGCCGCGGAGACTTAGGTGTCGCCTTGGCAGCTGTTTCCATTGCATATGGTCTCTCTAAGTTTCTAATGGGCAGCGTTTCAGACCGCTCCAACCCTCGCTATTTCCTTAGTGGCGGCCTATTGATGTCTGCATTAGTGATGTTTTGCTTTGGCTTTATGCCATGGGCGACTGGTAGCGTCACTGCGATGTTCATTTTGCTTTTCTTGAACGGTTGGTTCCAAGGGATGGGGTGGCCTGCTTGTGGCCGAACCATGGTGCACTGGTGGTCACGTAAAGAGCGTGGTGAGATCGTTTCGGTTTGGAACGTGGCGCACAACGTGGGTGGCGGCTTGATTGGTCCACTATTTATTCTTGGCCTATGGGCATTTAACGATGATTGGCGCACTGCATTTTATGTTCCTGCATTTTTCGCCACGTTGGTTGCTGTGTTTGTTTGGATGACGGTTCGCGATACCCCTCAGTCTTGTGGTCTGCCTCCGATTGAAGAGTACAAAGACGATTACCCAGATGACTATGACAAGTCCCATGAACAAGAAATGACAGCGAAGGAAATCTTCTTCAAATACGTCTTCAACAACAAACTTCTTTGGTCGATTGCAATTGCAAACGCATTTGTTTACCTAATTCGTTACGGCGTACTGGACTGGGCACCTGTTTACCTAAAAGAAGCGAAGGATTTCTCGGTAGATAAATCGTCATGGGCTTATTTCTTATACGAATGGGCTGGCATTCCAGGAACACTATTGTGTGGTTGGATCTCTGACAAATTGTTCAAAGGTCGTCGTGCACCTGCTGGTATCTTATTTATGGTGCTAGTGACAGTTGCAGTGATGGTTTATTGGTTTAACCCTGCGGGCAACCCAACAGTAGATATGATGGCGCTTATTGCAATTGGCTTCCTAATCTATGGTCCGGTTATGCTGATCGGTTTGTACGCACTTGAACTCGCTCCGAAGAAAGCCGCAGGTACTGCCGCTGGTCTTACTGGTTTGTTTGGATACCTGGGTGGGGCAGTTGCCGCAAACGCGATTTTGGGCTACACCGTAGACCACTTTGGCTGGGATGGTGGCTTTATCATCTTAGTGGGTTCTTGTATTACTTCTATCGTGTGTTTGATGTACGCCTTCTTAGGTGAACGTGCGCACCACGAGCAAAAAGAGCGCGAGAAGGAAGCGCTAGCGTAATATTTATTTAAAGAGGCAGTGGAATACTGCCTCTTCGCTTTATCAAGGAAATAACAATGAAAACAAAGTCAGTATGTCTTACTTTTTTAGCACTTAGCCTCTCTGCTGGTGCGATTGCGAAGCCGCTTGTCATTGCGCACCGTGGCGCATCGGGCTACTTGCCTGAGCACACGCTAGAAGCCAAAGCACTTGCTTACGCAATGAAACCTGACTACATAGAGCAAGATGTGGTAATGACGAAAGACGACCAGTTGGTCGTGTTGCATGACCATTATCTCGATCGCGTAACGGATGTTGCGGAGCGTTTTCCTGATCGTGCACGTAAAGATGGTCGTTATTACGCGATTGATTTCACTCTGGCGGAAATCAAATCCTTGCGAGTTACCGAAGGGTTCAACATCGATGAGAAAGGCAACAAAGTAGCGGGCTATCCAACCCGATTCCCTATGTGGAAATCTGACTTCACCGTGCCGACGTTTGCTGAAGAGATTGAGCTGATCCAAGGCTTAAACAAAACGCTGGGTTATGACATCGGTATTTACCCAGAAATTAAAGCGCCTTGGTTCCATCGTCATGAAGGTAAGGACATTTCTAAAGCAGTACTTAAAGTCTTGAAGCAGTACGGTTACGGCTCTCAAGACGACAAAGTCTACCTTCAGTGTTTTGATGCGAATGAACTTCAACGCATCAACAGTGAACTCATGCCTGCAATGGACATGGACTTAAAGCTCGTTCAGCTTATGGCTTACACGGACTGGAACGAAACTATGGTGTACAAAGGCGACAAGGCAACACCATACAGTTATGACTGGATGTTCGAAGCCGACGGAATGAAGAAAGTAGCGAGTTACGCGGAAGGAATTGGACCTTGGAAGCCGATGCTGGTGGATGATAAGTCAACCAAAGACAATATCATCATCAAGCCGTTGATGAAGGCTGCAAAAGACGCTGGCTTGCAAGTGCATCCATACACGTTCCGCGCCGATCCAGGACGCATTCCAGCGTACACTGACAGCTTTGAAGGCATGATGGATGTGTACTACAACCAAGTAAAAGTGGATGGTTTGTTTACTGATTTCCCAGATAAAGCGGTCAGCTTTTTAAATCAGTAATCACGCATTTTTCTTTAAGCTAAAAAATCCCCCAACAGTTTCCTGCTGGGGGATTTTTCTTAACTATTTATTAGTTGTTTTTATGCAGTTCGCTGTTCAGTTCAACCGCGCTCTTGTTAGCAAGACATTCGATTTGACCTGTTACAGAGTTACGACGGAACAGTAGGTCAGAAACACCAGCAAGATCGCGTGCTTTCACCACTTCGACTTCTTGACCGTCAGAATCTAGCATGCGTACTTTAGAACCAGCAGTTACGTACAGACCTGATTCGATAGTACAACGGTCACCCATTGGGAAGCCAAGACCTGCGTTCGCGCCTAGTAGAGAGTTTTCACCGATAGAAACCACAACTTTACCGCCGCCAGATAGTGTGCCCATGATAGATGCGCCGCCGCCGATGTCAGAGCCGTTACCAACCACTACGCCAGCAGAGATACGACCTTCAACCATGCTCACGCCTGTTGTACCCGCGTTGAAGTTGATGAAGCCTTCGTGCATTACTGTTGTGCCTTCGCCAACGTGTGCGCCAAGACGTACGCGAGAAGTATCAGCGATACGAACGCCAGTTGGTACCACGTAGTCCACCATTTTAGGGAACTTGTCTACGCAATCTACGCTTAGTGCACGACCCGCTAGGCGAGCTTCGATTTGACGCTCTGCTAGTTCAGGTAAGTCGATTGGGCCTTCGTTAGTCCATGCGATGTTGTGTAGTAGACCGAAGATGCCGTCTAGTACCGTGCCGTGCGGTTGAACTAGGCGGTTAGAGATAAGTTGAAGTTTTAGGAAACCTTCAGCAACGCTTTGTGGCTGCTCGTCAGTTGCAAGGATAACCAGTACAAGTGGTTGTGCTGATTCTGCTGCTTTTGCTGCGAAAGATGCGTTTGCCGCATCGCCGTTTGCTTCAAATGCTGCTGCCAGTTCTGCGCTTTGTGCTGCAGAGATCTCGATAGCTTGGTTGCCTTGCTCGTAACCTGCTACTGCTGCTAGTGCGTTAACAAGCGCTTCGCTTGGGTTAAGAACTGGGTTTGGGAAAAACGCTTCGATGATTTTGCCGTCGCGGTTTTTAGTTGCCGTACCAAAGGCTAGAGAGAAGAAAGCCATAGTTGATCTCCATGTGTTGAGTCTTGTGTCTCGTCTGTTCACTGACAAGAAATAATTAAGTTGTCAGTCATCATAATGAGAGTGCTAGGGAGTTTAAAGAGGGGAAATGGAGAAAGTCTGTAGATGGATACCTTTTGTCTTTTTAGAGATATGTTTGTCTGATGAGAAATGTGGCTACGAGGTGGTCTATCGGGAGAGTTTTGCTGAAACGATAGAAGGCAGTCTCTTGTCTCGGAGCTAGAAAGAAAGGGCGTTTTCCTATTCTGGCGAGTTCTTTCGAGATACCGAGGTATGTTTTTAATTGTTTAGAACAAGGTGTCGTATAAGTTAAAATAAATTTGGCGCAAGCTTGAGGCAGTTCGGTTTTGAGATAAATTATTCTTCATACTCACCTTTATTCATATTGAGGTTGATCTACGTTTTTAAGCATTTTCAATGAGATCAGTATGGGTAAAAAAGTCGTTACGGTTACAACGTCTGAGCTGGAAAGAGATTTGTTTAATGTGACTGGTGATAAGTTATTCGCTTCCAAGCAAGCTTCGCAATTTCAAATATTTTATGCAGGTTCAGTGATAGATTCTATTAAGTATAAGAGAGGGTTGATATCCAAAGATGATCTTTTACTTAATCAACATATAAGGTGGGAGCATAATAAGGCCCATAGTTATCGCTTGGAAAAAAACATCCTTAAAAAACAGGGCAATGTCGTCCTAAGAATGTAGCTGCTCATCATATTGTATCATGGAAAAACATTAGAGCTGCAAAGTCCAGAATGAGGCTATCAGCATTTCGAATCGATATAGATAGTGCGGAAAATGGTGTATTTTTACCAAGATGGAATAAACATGTGCCCCATTCGCAAATGGTTGAAGCTTATTCTCACTCCTGTATCCATACTTCATTTTACTATTTGAACGTTGAACATTTACTTGAAAATACGATTGCTCAGGATGCAGATAGAGAAGATATCGTTGAGGTTTTAGAGGATATTGGAGACGACTTGAAAATGGGCATGTTTCCAATAACCAGAAAAATAAGGGCGAATGAAATTGCAGTTTAAAAAACAAACTTTTACTAAGGTATTTGGTATTCAGCCAGATGTGGATAAATATTTATATCTAGAGCACACGAGCCTATTGGATTTAGACGACGTGAATAATGAAGTTTTACCAATATTCAATGGAGCTTCAAAAATATCAACTTGGCAACCATTGACACTTGATTGGCTCCGGCATGATGATTCCGATGACTTAATAAAACCAATGATTGCTGCCTGGGGTAGCTGTACGTACGTAGTTCGCCATGATATTGCGAGCTTGTTCAAAGATACGCTCGGAGATTGTTGTGAATTCCTACCTGTAAATGTGGATAACTCCATTTGGTATGCACTTAATGTGACTTCTAAATTGGATGCATTACATACTGAACTGTGCGAGATAAACTACAAGCCAAATGGCAGAGTTCATAGAACTAGACCATATAAGCGTTTTGTTATTGATCGTGCTAAAGTTTCAACCCCGAGGCTCTTCAAATTAAGTGGTTCTCCAATAAGCATCTATACTTCAAATACTGACAATAGCTTTTTAAATCTAGTGACTAAAAACGAGTTTACCGGGGTTAGTTTTTATGAAGTAGAGAGTGTTTAACTTCAGGAATAAAAAAACGCCACAAGATGCGGCGTTATTTGAAGGGCAGTCATTGGCTTATGCAGCGTCTTCTTGCTCGCTATCTTCTTCAACAGCTTCAAGCTTCTTTGCTTTTTTTGGTGCAGGTTTACGTTTTGCACCCAGAGCGTAAAGCACTTCTTCTTTGTTTTGCGCAAGGAACATTGCAAGATCTTCTTGCTTACCTTCGTCTTCTAGAAGTTCACTTTTACCCAGCAGTGAGAATAACTCGTCTGCCATATCCAGCATTTTGTCGTATGCGTCAGCTTCCGCTTTAGAGGTAAAAGTCATTTTCTCTTCTCCATTGCGTTCTACCACGTACTTGACGATTACAGCCATGGTTGGTCCCCTAATTTGGTGTATTGATACTGGCTTTTTATACAGTTTTTGACCAATCAAGTCTAGCGACAAGCCTCAGAATGAGAGACACGTACAACTAACTGACTAGCATTTAAACTATCTTGGTTTCACTTTGCGGATTTATTCCCCAAAGGAAGGTTTGTTGGTCGCTCCCAATCTTGGCAAAATTCGATAAACGTTCTGAGCAATGGGCTTTGATATTTCTCTTTATGAACCAGTAACCAGAAGCGACGTTTCATATCTAAAGGCATGTCGAGCAGTTTTACGCGGCCGTCACGAATAGCAGGTTCTGCAGACAAACGTGACAAGCAACCTAAGCCTAACCCTGCCGATACTGAGTTGATCAGCGCTTCGGTGGTATTGAGCTGAAAAGCTTCATGCCAATGTTCCAAGCGCGGCGCGACAACGCGCATAAAAAATTCGCGTGAACCAGATCCCGCCTCTCGCAATATCCATTCACTGTTTTCTAGCTCGGTTAAGTTTACTGGCCCTTCGTGCGCGGCTGGGGAATCGGGCGCGCAAATCACGCACATTTCATCTTCGCTAAACTGGGTGGACTGCAATTCAGGGTGAAGTGTTTTGCCTTCAATGAGGGCTATGTCTAACTCGTAATCGGTCAGCATGTCGCAGATTTGTGCGGAGTTAGAAATGAACAGGCTTTGAGATCGATGGTTCGTTTGCTGACGAAATTCGCTAAGCAAATAGGGCGCGACTTGGTTGCCAATGGTGTCGCTGGCACCAATGCGAAGTTGGCCCGATAGCGCTTGGTCACCATCGAAAATGCTCTCGATGTCTTTGGCTCGGTTGAGTAACTCATCCGCCAGTGGTAGCAGTTTTTGACCTTCTTGGTTCAAAATCAGTCGGTTATTAACACGATCAAACAAGTGATGGCCGATCTGTTTTTCTAATTCTGAGAGTGCCATGCTCACTGCGGCTTTCGATAAAAAGAGACTATCAGAAGCCGCTGTGAGCGTTTTGTGCTGCGTGATCGTCGTAAACACTTTCAGTTGTTTAAGAGAAATGTGACTTGCCATACCCTACCGTTAAGTAATTCTGAACGTTTGTTTTAAATAATTAGATATATCGGAACGAAGTGCAAGCGTATTATACGTCCCATCAAGAGTGAGTCTGGTTGAGGTCATCATGATTCAAAGAACAAAAGCAAAAGTAATGGGAGCGCCAACTCCAATGGCGGGTTTGGCTCTTGGTATTGCAAGCTTGGGCTGGAGTTGGGAGAACTTCGCCGAATTACATGGCTACGGACAGTGGATTAGTGCGGGTATCGCGAGCATATTATTGGCTATATTGGCAACCAAGTTTTTGCTACATAATCATCTATTGAGACAAGATCTTGCTCATCCGGTTGTGGGCAGCGTGGTTCCGACATTTGCGATGGGCACTATGGTGGTATCGAACTCTCTCGGCCATTTTTACCCATTAGCTGGCGATGCGCTTTGGCTGATTGCGGTGGTTTTGCACATCGTGTTTTTGGTGAGCTTTGTTTACCATCGCGCCAAAGATTTTGAATTGCACCACATGGTTCCTAGTTGGTTTGTACCGCCTGTGGGTATCATCGTTGCGGATGTGTCTTTCTCTGGCAACCCGATGTTAGCACCAGTGGCACAAGGTGCATTGATGTTTGGTATGGTGGCGTACGCGATCATGTTGCCGATGATGATTTACCGTTTCATGTTCACCCATGAAATTCCGGATGCAGCGAAACCAACAATGGCAATCATGGCAGCGCCAGCAAGTCTATCATTGGCAGGGTACTTAACGGTCACTGCGACACCATCACCAGTGATCATCGCTATGCTATTTGGTATCGCGGTATTGATGACAGCCATCATTTACCTCGCATTCTTTAAATTGCTTAGACTGCCATTTAGCCCTGGCTATGCAGCGTTTACCTTCCCGATGGTGATCGGTGCGACGGCGCTGTTTAAAATGGCGAATTGGATGGAGTTGCAAGGATTGGCTGCGCACTATGTTCAACAAGTGCGAGGCTTAGCTGGTCTTGAGTTGATTGTGGCAACATTTGTTGTCTCTTATGTGGCCTTACAATACATCAACAACTTGTTGATTCAGCCACGCTTGATGCACGCTCATCACGCTTAAATAGCAGATAGGAAAAAGCCTCTTGGTCTTACAACCAAGAGGCTTTTTTATTTCAATCGGCGTCGATGTCGGACGCTAGCCTTTTTTGTAAAATCGCGACATCTCATCCAGAGAATGACGAATGATATCGACAGGAACTTTCTGTTCTTTCTCGACTTTTAACTGGCGATTCAGTTGCTGAGAGTGCCCGCCAGGGTTGACCACAAGCATCAGTTCTTTGCCGACCAATGCATAGTTGTAGTAGCTGCCTGCAATATACCAATCGCGAGAGGCAGAGCTATCAAACAAGTTATGACCAACGCTGTATGAACTCGTTGTGCCTTGAACGTCAAACAGCGTATTCATCATGGTTGGCACGACGTCAAAATGGGTCGTGCGGTAATCAACTTGCTCTGGCTGACGATTTGGCATGTACACGTAAAGAGGCACATGTACTTGAACGTCACTGTAGTTACCCGTGTGGCCCCAATAGTTCATCTTATGGTCGTTAAACTCTTCACCATGATCTGATGAAATCACCACAATGGTGTTGTCTAAGTCGACATTTTTCAGCACATCACCAATCAAGCTGTCGATGTAGTACAACGAGTTCTTGTATCGATTGTGGTAAAGCGAAGCGTCAAAATTGTTGTTGAGCAAAATGTGGTCAACGCGTTCCCAGTATGGTTTGAATTTCGCAAATTCAGGTTCAGGAAACACCGTGCCGTGGGCGGCATCGTAGAACAGAAAACCAAAGTACGGCTTGTCGCTGTCCTGCTTTTGGAACTCGATGAACTTGTCTGTTATCTGCTGATCGCGCTCGACAGTTGTTTCTCCAGTTTGTTTCAGGGTCAAGTCCGACACTTTTTTGAATACCGTGCGAGAAAGTGGCGGGCTGGTGAGCGGTGCTGAGCCAAAAATGCCCATGCGGTAGCCTTCTGCTTGCAGCGTATCCATAAACACAGGAGAGCGTTGACTTGCGTAAAAGCTTTCCCAGTAGGTCGCTGGCAAGCTGTAAAACAGGCTGAAAATACCCGCTTGAGTTGAGTTGCCGCCGCTCATATGTTGTGTGAAATTCACCGTTTTTTCGGCGAACTTGCTGACATTTGGCATGACTTCCGGCGTCGCATCACTGTAGCGCCACGCGTCAACCAAGATAAACAAAACATTGGGCTGTTTCTCTTTGCTTTGCACTTGAATCGGCGCAAGCGGGTAGTTGAGTGAGCTACGTTCAATGTTGGTTAACTCTACGCGGTTCTTCGATGCAATGTTCTCATCCACTAGGTCGTGTTTGTAAATAAATTTACGAGCCGTCAGCGGGTAGTAAAGTGGCCAGTTATTCGAAAACTGACTGACTTCATCGTCGTAAAGTGCGTTTTTGTACGCATGAATCATCTGCGTGCTAAGCAATACAGCAAACCAGACGCTGATCAAAACGAACTTAGCTCGGCTTTGTGCCAGTTGATTACTTACCCAAACGGTACAAGCGAGCCCGATCACCAGAACGGCAATTTCACTGATGAAGATTAGCCAACTCATCCACGAAATATCGAAGACATCATCACCACCTTCGAAAAACATACGGATTAATAGAGCGTTGATGTGAAGTTTGTATTGCTGAAAAACGAGAATATCGACTTTAAACATAATCAATAGACAGATCGCGATAGCGATCACGATGCCTTTGAATACTCGAGTCGGTAGAAAAGAGAGCAATAAACTCAACAACATAAATGGAAGAGCGATCAAGCCCAGCCAGCCATATTGAGTCGAAACCAAATAGTAACCTTGCAACAAGGTTAGCGGTTCATTCTGATTGTTAGACAACACAAAAGGATAACAAGCGATCGACAGGTACACTGCAAAGCAAGCAAAAAAAGCAATCAGCCAAGCGCTGTTGGAAGACAGTTTGCGAAACATACTTTTTGTTTGTTTATAAATTATGGGTAGAGGGAGTATAAAACAGTGTTTTTTATCATGGAATAGTTGCGACGAATGTCACATTTTGTATGGAAGTGTCAGACTTGATTGACATGTGAAAATTCAGAAGATTCATACTCTATTTGAGTGATATATAACCTTTTGTTTTTTCCGAACGCGAGATCACTGCGGGTTTAAATGGGGCTGTGCTAAGCTAGCTAACAGTTTCAATCGGCGCTCGGTATTCCCAATTTGTTTACTGTTTATCACTCCAACCAAGTTGACGTTCTTAAATCACTCCTTGTCGAACTGATTCGAATCAGTCCGCTGGAAAACCCGTTCGAAAAAGAACAAATTCTGGTTCAAAGTCCGGGCATGTCCCAGTGGCTAAAAATGGAATTGGCCAAAGAGTTTGGTGTTGCCGCGAACATTGATTTTCCGCTTCCTGCTACCTTCATTTGGGAAATGTTTACGCAGGTGTTGCCAGACGTGCCAAAACGCAGTGCGTTTAACAAAGAAGCGATGACTTGGAAGTTGATGCATCTGCTGCCGGGGCTTCTCAACCAAGACGTGTTTTCGCCGTTAGCGCAGTACCTCAAAGATGACAGTGATCACTCTAAGCTGTATCAACTGGCTGAGAAAATTGCCGATATTTTCGATGGTTACTTGGTGTATCGTCCGGAGTGGATCGCAAGTTGGGAAGCAGGGCAGAGTGTACCAGAGCTGGAAGATGAGCATCCGTGGCAGCCGATCTTATGGCAAGCGTTGTATGATCACACTGTGTCATTAGGACAGTCTCCATATCACCGTGCCAACCTTTATGAGCACTTTATCGACACGTTAGAGAGTTTTAACGGCAATTTTGACCATTTACCCAAGCGTTTGTTTGTTTTTGGCATTTCTTCGTTGCCGCCTCGCTATATGGATGCGCTAAAAGCAATTGGTGAACACATCGACGTGCATCTGATGTTCACCAACCCGTGTCGTTATTACTGGGGTGAAGTTCGAGATCGCAAATATCTGGCTCGTTTGGCGGCGAAACATCGTCAGCACGTTGTGTGGCAGGACGATCACTCGGAAGTGCAAGGTGAAACTGAGCAACTGAAAGGATCACTGGAAGATAATGTGATCGATGAGCTGCACACCGATGTGGTCGGAAACAGTCTGTTGGCATCCATGGGTAAACTCGGGCGCGACAATATGTATCTGTTGTCTCAGCTGGAATCTCATGAAATCGAAGCCTTTGTTGATGTTGAGCGCGACAGTCTGCTCCATCAATTGCAAGCGGATATTCTCAATCTTGAAGAACATCAAGATGATCAACAGATTGAAAACAGTCATCACAAACAAGTGGTTAGCTTGGGTGATAAATCACTGAGCCTACACGCTTGTCACAGCCCGATGCGCGAAGTTGAAGTGCTGCATGATCAACTGTTGGCGATGTTCGATGCTGACCCAACGTTAAAACCGCGCGATATTATCGTGATGGTCGCGGACATCAACGCTTACAGCCCTGCGATTCAGGCGGTCTTTGGTAACGCGCCGGGTGAGCGTTTTATTCCATATTCGATTTCTGACCGAACCGCCGATCAAGAGAGCCCAATTCTGGCTGCATTTATGCAGTTGGTGAACTTACCCAATACGCGCTGTTTGGCATCAGAACTACTCGAACTTCTGGAAACTCCAGCGATATTAAAGCGTTTTGAACTCAGCGAAGATGATTTCTTACAAGCCAAACAATGGGTTGAGGAATCGGGAATTCGCTGGGGGTTGGATGCCAATACCGGACGCGAATTTGAAC
Source organism: Vibrio sp. 811 (assembly GCF_033339195.1). Classification (NCBI taxonomy): domain Bacteria; kingdom Pseudomonadati; phylum Pseudomonadota; class Gammaproteobacteria; order Vibrionales; family Vibrionaceae; genus Vibrio; species Vibrio sp. 811. The sequence goes on along the minus strand of NZ_JAWOUB010000003.1, from coordinate 108,162 downwards.
TGCCGGAAACTCGTCAAAACACATGGCAATTTGGTATTCAACGCATGTTGCTTGGCTACGCGATGCCAGAATCCGCTGGTTTGTTTGAAACCGAGCAAGGCAGTTTGTCTCCGTACAACGAAGTGCAAGGCATGGGCGCAGAGCTGGCGGGCAAGTTGGCACACTTTATCCAACAAATTAGCACTTATCGAAGCAAACTTTCTCATGTTCAGACTATTGATGGTTGGCGAGAGACTTTAGTTTTACTGCTGGATGACTTCTTCTCAGTTGAGTTAGAAGGCGAAATGGCGCTCAAATCCATTCGCGATACGCTCAGCCAACTCAAAGAGCAATTAGCTGATGCCGCATTTGATGATGCGTTATCGCCGTCGATCATCAGCCAATACCTTCAAAACAAATTATCTGGCACACGAGTCAGCCAGCGCTTCCTTGCTGGTCAAGTGAACTTTTGTACCCTGATGCCGATGCGCTCTATTCCGTTTAGAACCGTTTGTCTACTGGGGATGAATGACGGCGTGTACCCACGCTCCATGCCGCCAGAAGGCTTTGACTTGATGACAGGAAGAACCCAACCGGGCGACCGTTCGCGCCGAGATGATGACCGTTACCTATTCCTCGAAGCGATGTTGTCTGCACAGCAAACGCTCTACATCAGTTATGTTGGCCGTTCAATCCAAGACAACACCGAGCGAGTGCCTTCGGTTCTGGTTTCTGAGCTGATGGAATACTGTCACCAAAACTATTGTCTAAGTGGTGATGAAGCGTTGCCCGTTGATGAGTCTGGCGACAACTTATTAAATGCGTTAGTGAATACCCACGCCATGGTGCCGTTTAGCCCAAGTGCGTTCCAAGGCATGCACGCCAGCTACGCGAAAGAGTGGATTCCAGCGGCATTGACTCAAAGTAGTCAATCGCAAGGCTATGTTCGTCGTGATTTTAATCGGGCATTAGACGACTATCTGTTAGGAGCGACGTTCCCACTTGAGCTCGACTTAGTCGAGTTGCAACGTTTCTGGCGCTTACCTGTGCAGTATTTTTTCAATCGTCGTTTAAAAGTAATCTTTGAACCGCCGCTACCGGTGATGGAAGACGACGAACCCTTTGTTTTAGGTGGTTTGGAAAGCTATCAAATGCGTGATGAGCTGTTAGAAACCTTGCTTGAAACGACATTGATGCAGCCAGAGAAAAAAACAGAGGTGCTTAAACACTTTATGAGTCAACAGCGCGCGCAAGGCAAACTGCCGGTGGGGGCGTTTGGTGATATCGAATTTGAAACTAACCGAGTTCAGGCGGAAGAGCTGGTGGATAAACTGGCGTTTTTATCTGGTGCGCCTCAAGACGATTTGGAAATCGACCTGACGTTTGATTCCTTGTTTGAGCGAAATGAAGGCGAAGAGAAAAACGTTCGCCTAACAGGTTGGCTAACTCAATGCTACCAATCCGGTTTGATTCGCTATCGAAGCGGTAAGATTCGATCGCAGGATTACCTTGCAGCGTGGATCGATCACCTTGCCATGTCGGCGTCGGGTCATGCTAAGAAAACCCACATCATTGGTTACGATCGTAAAGAAGGCGCGCTGCATTTGATCTACCCAGAAATTGCCGATGTGCAGTATGCCAAACAGCTCCTGACTGAATTGGTTCGCTTGTTCTTCGAAGGCATGACTAAGCCTATGCCTTATTTCCCGAAAACGGCGTTGGCTTGTGTTGAAGCGGGCTTTAGCCGCGGTCAGTGGGTCGATGACGAAGAGAAATCTTTGAAGAAAATGGCTGACGCATTCAATGATGGCTTCATGAGCCCGGGCGAAGGCAGTAATGCGTACATCTCTCGAATTTGGCCTGCTTGGAATGATGAGTTGGCCTCAGAAGTTCGTTTGCTGACAGCATTAGTACTGCAAGGTGCGCGCTTAGCGGTTCAAGACGCTGATGATGTAAAAGCGTGATAAAGAAAGTTGGATAAAGAGAAGGAAGAGTAGGGTGGCCGTCAGAAAATCATTATTTTTTGTAGGGCGTTCGCTGTACGGCCACAAGGTCAGAGGGACCATGATACTTTTGTTTAATTCATTTGAGTTGTGTCGCCAAAAAGGTTTGGCTTATCTCGTGGGGCGCATACTAACGGTACGTCTTATGGATAACCGTGAGAAAGATCTCACAAAGCTCTAAATTATCCAACTTGTTAAACATATTAATAGAATTTTTAACTATAGATCACATTTATTAGGTGATACGTCCTAGTAAATAATCCGGAGAGATTCAGCGTTATGGATCAAATGTCAGGTGCAGAGTGTCCTCTACATACGTTAGACCGCACAGAGCAACCTCAACCAACGCCACTAGAACCGATGACGTTTCCTCTGCATGGTGCGAGGTTAATCGAGGCATCAGCAGGTACAGGTAAAACCTTCACTATTGCAGGTTTATATCTGCGCCTTTTGCTTGGTCACGGCAGCGCGGAAACTCGACATCGCGCACCGCTTACGGTCGACCAAATCCTGGTCGTAACCTTTACCGAAGCGGCAACTGCGGAATTACGCGATCGTATCAGGGCAAGGATCCATGACGCGCGAATCGCGTTTGCGCGTGGACAGAGTTCCGATCCGGTGATCCAACCTTTGCTTAATGAGTTTGACGATCACAAGCAAGCCGCAGAAATTTTATTGCAGGCAGAGCGTCAGATGGACGAGGCGGCGGTCTACACCATTCACGGTTTTTGCCAACGTATGCTAACGCAAAATGCGTTTGAATCTGGCAGCCGATTTAATAACGAGTTTGTGACCGATGAAAGTCACCTAAAAGCGCAAGTTGTAGCCGATTACTGGCGTCGCAATTTCTACCCGTTGCCATTTACCGTGGCTGGAGAAATTCGCCAGCTATGGGGCTCTCCATCTGCGTTGTTGTCTGACATCAGCAATTACTTAACTGGTGCGCCGTTAAGCCTTTCTGTTCCAGCAATGAAAGGCAGTTTGGCTGATCTTCATACTGAAAATTTGAAAAAAATTGATGAATTAAAAGCACAGTGGCGAGAAAGCCAAGATGACTTCTTAACGCTAATTTCGTCTTCAGGTGTAAATCCGAGAAGTTACAACAAAAAGTCTCTGCCGACGTGGTTGGAGGCGGTGAATGCTTGGGCGGCAACGGAAACCACAGGTTACGATTATCCAGACAAGCTGGAGAAATTCGCGCAAAACGTCTTGTTGGAAAAAACACTGAAAGGCAGTGCGCCGCAGCACGCGGTATTTGAAGCCATTGAAACATTTCTTGCTAACCCAATCAGCTTAAAAGCGCCACTGCTTGCTCATGCGATTGAGCATTGTCGTGTGATGCTGGCCAACGCGAAAAATCAAAAACAGTGGCTCTCTTTCGATGATTTGCTGACGCAACTTTCTGCTTCTATCGATACGGACGAAAGCGAGCTTTTAGCGGCGCGTATTCGTACTTTGTATCCTGTCGCAATGATTGACGAGTTCCAAGATACCGACCCGCTTCAATACAGTATTTTCAGCCGTATTTATCTGAACAACCCGGAATGTGGTTTGTTTATGATCGGTGACCCCAAGCAGGCGATTTATGGCTTTCGTGGCGCAGACATTTTCACCTATATCAAAGCGCGTAACCAAGTAAGTGCCCACTACACGTTAGGAACCAACTGGCGTTCTAGCGCAGATATGGTGCAGGCGGTAAACCAAGTATTTGCTTTGCCTGATAGTCCATTTATCTATGATTCGGACATTCCGTTTTTACCCGTTAAGTACAGTCCCAATGCCGAAAAACGCATTTGGACTATGGGTGGCCAAAAGCAACCAGCGCTGACTTATTGGTTGCAAGAAGCGGACGATAAACCGCTACCAAAAGGCGAGTATTTGGCTCGAATGGCAGAGGCGACCGCAAGCCAAATCCAAACCATTTTGACGCAGGCTCAACAGGGGCAAGCGTGTCTGGTGAATGGCGAAAAACAGAAAGCGGTTCAAGCGGGCGATATCGCGGTGTTGGTTCGAACAGGTAGTGAAGGTCGAATGGTCAAACAAGCGCTGGCAGACCAAGGCATTGCCAGCGTGTATCTGTCTAACCGAGACAGTGTGTTTACCAGTTCGGTGGCGCAGGATTTACAGCGTTTGCTGCAAGCGGTGCTGACTCCAGAAAATGACCGTGCGCTGCGTGCAAGTCTTGCTTCTGAGCTGTTTGCCCTCGACGCAGCAAGTTTGGATGCACTTAATAACGATGAAGTGGTGTGGGAAAACGCCGTAAACGAATTCAAAGAATATCGCAAACTTTGGGTTCAACGTGGTGTGCTGCCGATGTTGCGCGCGGTGATCAGCAAACGCCATATTGCCGAGCGATTACTAGAAGAAGGTGCTAGTTCACAGGGTGAGAATGGTGAGCGAGTACTTACCGATTTAATGCACATCGGTGAACTGCTTCAACAAGCCAGTAATGAACTGGATAGCGACCACGGTCTGCTGCGTTGGCTCGCTCAGTCTGTCAGTGATGCGGAAAACGGTTTGGGTGGCAGTGATGACCAAATCCAACGTTTAGAATCGGAACGTAACTTAGTGCAGATCGTAACTATTCACAAATCAAAAGGCTTGGAGTATGACCTCGTGTTTCTGCCGTTTGTATTCAGCTATCGAGAAGCCAGTGAAGCCAAATATTACGATGCAGCCAATGACCGCACGGTACTGGATATCACTGGCAACGATGCGTCCATGAAGCAAGCGGATAAAGAGCGTTTGGCGGAAGACTTACGCTTGATATACGTGGCACTAACGCGTGCTGTGTATGCGTGTTTTATTGGAGCCTCGCCTTTGCGCAATGGTCGTTCGACCAAAGAGCCAACTGGCGTACACCGCAGTGCGATTGGCTATTTGATTCAGAATGGTCAAGAAGGTGGCATTAACGATTTGCACCAAGGTTTAACAAAGCAACAAGACGAGCTTGATTGTGTCGTCGTGGCCGATCCGCCGCAGAAACTCGAAGAGAAGTACGTAGCGCCACAAGAAGAAGTACACGATCTTAGTGCGAAAGAACTGCAAAACCCTATCGACAGAAACTGGCGCATCACCAGTTATTCTGGCTTGGTCAAGCAAGGCTCTCATCACGCCGAGCATGATGCCACGATTGAGATTACGGGTTTTGATATTGACTCATCTGAAGAACAAGACGAAGCGGATTTGGTGGAGCCAGAGCATTCTATTTTTACCTTCCCTCGTGGTGCGCGTCCGGGTACGTTCCTGCACAGCCTGTTTGAGGAAATTGAATTTACTCAGCCAGCCACGACGGAAGAGAATACACAAATCATCCTTGGCTTGATGGAAAGCGAACAGCTCGATGAAGAGTGGTTGCCCATTTTACAGCAACTGATTGATACCGTACTCGCTACGCCGTTGGATGGTAAGTCTTTGCTGCTGAATCAAAAAGCACCGTCGCAACGTTTGGTGGAGATGGAATTTTTGTTGCCGATTGAAGTTTTGTCTGCACCGGCGTTAAACCGAGTCATTCAACGTCACGATCCGTTGTCGGCGAAAGCGGGGGATTTAGGTTTCCAAACCGTGCAAGGCATGCTCAAAGGTTTTATCGACTTGGTGTTTGAACATCAAGGTAAATACTACGTGCTTGACTGGAAATCGAATCATCTTGGCGACGATGTGACGCACTACCATGGTGAGGCTCTGAAATCGGCGATGGCGGATCACCGCTACGATTTGCAGTACCAGATTTATGCGTTAGCACTGCATCGTTTCCTACGCAGCCGATTGGCGAATTATCAATATGATCATCACTTCGGTGGCGTGTATTACTTGTTCTTACGCGGCATGGATGGGCAGAGTGACCACGGCATTTTTGCTGCGAAACCAACCTTAGACTTCTTACAAGAGATGGATCGTTTGATTGATGGTCAAGTACTTGAAACGCGCTCAACTCAAGCCGGGCAGATGGAGCTACTTTAATGACGACAAATCACAATCTTCATTCTGGCCAAGATAGTTTATTGGTAGTGCTGGAACGCTTGGCGCACAAAGGTGCTATTCGTCAGCTCGACTACCAATTCGCCTGTTTTATTGATTCTCAAACGCATGATGAACAGTCGGACAGTCAAGCATTGGCGTTTATCGCGGGTGTTGTCAGTAGTGAGCTTGGCAAAGGACATATCTGTCTGTCTCTGTTCGATGCACAAGGGCAATCTACGGATTTAGCCAGTAAGCTAGGGCTGTTTGGTGAGTCGGCATTGGCGCTCAACACACAGTTGCAAGACATAGACTGGATTCAAGTATTAAAAAATTCCACCGTGGTCGGCGCGCAAGGAGAAGCCTTGCCGCTGATGTTCGATGGCGAGCGTCTGTATCTGCACCGCTATTGGCATTATGAAGTGACACTGGCGGAAAAGCTCAATCAGTTGGGCGCCGCAGTTAACTTGCAACCACAAGAGTTTGTGCGATTATCCGAGTTGCTCAACCATCTGTTCGCACGCCAATACCATTTTCTGTTTAACGCGTTGGGCAAAGCAGTAGAAGCGGGAAGCAGCAACCAAGTGTTGCGTCAACAATTGGTGTGTGATCACCTTGATGTGGTCGCAAGCGAATCGTTGGATTGGCACGCCATTGATTCCGTGCTTAGCAATGCGCGCAAGGTTCAGGGTTTGCATCAACTGGATGAGCTGGTGCCACTTTCAGCTTGTGTGAACTGGCAAAAAGTCGCGGCGGCGGTTGCGTTAACTCGTCGATTTGCTGTGATTTCTGGTGGCCCTGGTACGGGTAAAACGACGACAGTAACCAAATTGCTTGCTGCTTTGATTGAACAGGCGACACACGAGAAAAATCTAACCATCAAGCTGGTGGCCCCGACGGGGAAAGCGGCGGCGCGATTAACCGAGTCCATTGGTAAAGCAGTGCAAGAACTGCCAGTTTCTCCGGAGCTAAAAGCCAAAATTCCGACTGAATCGAGTACCTTACATAGGTTGCTGGGCGCGATTCCTAATAGCGCAGAATTTCGTCACAACAAGCAAAATCCACTGCATTTGGATATTTTGGTTATCGACGAAGCGTCGATGGTCGATTTGCCAATGATGTACAAAGTGGTCGATGCCTTACCGAAACATGCGCGGCTGATTTTGCTAGGTGATAAAGACCAACTTGCCTCAGTTGAAGCAGGGGCAGTGTTGGGTGATATCTGTTCGTTCCATGCATTGGGTTATGGCAAAGAGCAGGCGTCAGCCATCGCAAAACTGACGGGTTTCGATACTTTAGCCCATACAGGTAACAGTGCATCTAGCATTGCTGATAGTTTATGTATGTTGCAAAAGAGCTACCGATTTGACGCTCGCTCAGGCATTGGTCAGTTGGCAAAAGCGGTTAACTCAGGTTCTGCTGCGAGCGTAGACAACGTCTGGGCGCGTGACTTTTCTGATATCGAACATTTCGCACTAAGTAGTCAACATTACAACCAAATGATGCAGACATTGGTGCAGGAATACGGTCGTTACCTCAAACGCATTGGACAACAAGAAATCGATCCTAAAACCGGAGAGCCAGAGTCGCTAACGCACAAAGCCAAAGCGGTGTTAGATACCTTCAACCAATGTCGACTGCTGTGCGCGATCCGTGAAGGTGACTTTGGTGTGGCTGGGCTAAACCAACGTATCGAGAAAGCGCTCGCGGCGCGCAAGTTAATTCAAGTTCAGGATGAAATTTGGTATCACGGCAGACCTGTCATGGTTACGCGTAATGATCATGGTTTAGGTTTGTATAACGGTGATATTGGTATTTGTATGCGGGATGACAGTGAAGAAGAACCGCGTTTGAAAGTCTTTTTTGAGTTACCTGACGGCAGTGTGAAATCGGTCTTGCCAAGCCGAGTACCTGAACATGAAACGGCTTACGCCATGACCATCCATAAATCGCAAGGCAGTGAATTTGATTACACCCTGATGATTTTGCCTCCAGACTTTAGCCCGATATTAACCCGTGAGTTGATTTACACAGGCATTACCCGCGCGAAAAAGCGTTTAGCTCTTTATGCCGAACTCAATGTCCTGAAGCGAGGCATTAAGGTGAAAACGACTCGTGCGAGTGGGTTAGTAAAGCGTCTTACGAATTAATTTTTACTTGTGATTGTGACATTTTCGAAGATGATTCTTTGTGGCGGGTCTTATATTTGCCATTTCGTTTTCATGCAAAATGGATTGTTATTGAGTAAGGCTCTTTCTTAGCGATATATTTCTCCTTTCTCATTCACATATCAAAGGCAGCTGAATATGGGATTGCTCGACTCGTCTTTTCTAACCTTCTTTATCGCCGGAGGAGGCACGTTTTTATGGTTCGTTATTATCGGAGCAATTTTTATATTTTTTATACCACTAAAGGTGAAGCGGTTTGCTTTTAATCCGAAACATTATTCAGAAGTAGAGTTAGCTTTAGTCTCGGGTTTTCACTTTGGTGCTTTAGTACATGGTGTAGGCTTAGTTACGGCGGTCGCTTTACCAACTTTAGCGAGGAGAAGGGGCTTTGCTGATATTCATCAAGTTTGCTCCGGTCTATTCATCGGAATTTGCCGTATTTATATAAGCGTTTTATTGCTTCTAGCTATGATCACTTTAGGCTCAATGGTGGTTTGGATGTCTATTACTTGAGAGCTGGAATAGAAGGTCGGTGAAGTTTGCAGTTATTAGAAGTTTCTTTTATTACATTTTTTGTTGCAGGTGCTTTGTTAGTTTTTTGGTACCTGATAGTAGGTATTTTGCTTATTGTTATCACGCCGCAAAAAGTAAAGCACTATGCGTATACTAGTGAGCACTATACAGATATTGAGCTTGCTTTAGTTTCTGGATTTCACTTTGGGGCCTTAATACATGGATTAGCTCTTGTTGCCGCAGTTGCATTTCCTAAGTTGGCCAAAAAAAGAAAGCTAACAGATATTCGTAGAGTTTGCCCAAAGTGGTTCATAAGTATTGGGCTAGTGTACTGGACTATTTTAATCTTTATCGTAGTCACTATTTTTGCATCTTTGTTAGCTATGATTTTGTTTTGAATTGATTACGTACGTAAAAGAAGACCGAGCTTATGGCTCGGTCTTCTTTTATGCATGTTTTGCAAACGCATTGGTAAAAGACACGCTGCGTATTTTGTATTGCTGTTGATAAGCAAGAATAAAATCTCGGATAGCGTCATTTACGGGGAAAACACAGTGGACGTCTAGGCCTTCTAAAAACTGATTGTCAGCCATATCCCAGAAGCTTTGAAGCGAATTACAAATGATTGTTCTCATAACAGTGCTCGTCTCGGCTTATTTAAAGTCAGATTAACAACTGTCCTTGGTGCGCAATACGGAGCTAACTAGTTTTTCAATTGCCCAGTATTTTAGGGTGAAGGCTACATTACATCACCTAGATCCATTCGTATTGGTTAAAAACCAATCACTAGCGAGCAGAGTATAGCCAACCAAATGTATATTTAAAAGATAAAATTGGAACAAAAATCAAGCAATGGTTTGCGCATATCTAAGTTGGGTTTACATGATGACCCGCTAGTCCGGAGTAGGGGTTATGTGTGGCCTTACTCCTAAACAAACTCGTTCCTAAACAAGCTCGATGTGCAGGGTTGAGCGTTAATGAGCTGAATCCCGCACCTTGAGGTTTTGGTATAGCGGAACGTTAAGTTTCGCTCCCTGATTTAAGGTTAAGCTATAAATCTAACGCTAAGATTTTTGACTTACGCTGGAAGTTATATAACCCTTGTTTGGCTCCAGGCAAATAGTCGACACTGACTTCGTAAAAACCTTGCTCTCTAAACCAATGCAAACTATGTGTCGTGAGGACAAAAATCTGATCAATGGTTTCGGATTTAGAACGATGTTTCATGTAGTTGAGCAGTAACAAACCTCGGTTTCCATCACGATAGTCAGGGTGAATCGCTACGCAAGCCATCTCAGCTTTGCGCTCTTCTGGGTATGGATAAAGGGCAGCACAGCCAATAATCAAGCCGTCTTTTTCGATGATGGTAAATTTTCCAATCTCTTGCTCTAGCTGCTCTCGAGAGCGCCTAACGAGTACACCTTGTTCTTCTAACGGGCGAATGAGGTCTAAGATACCGCCAATATCGTCAATATTAGCTTGCCTCACTTGTTCAGCACTCGCCATAACAACTTGGGTTCCGATGCCATCGAAAGAGAACAACTCCTGAATTAAGGCGCCATCTACTTTATAACTGATCAAGTGGCTACGAGGTACTCCGGCACGGCAAGCGGCAATAGAGCCTTTAAGAAAGCGCAGTGTCCCAGTGTTGTAATCTAGGTCAGGATACGTATTTTCAGAAAGCGTTTTGATGACATGCTCCGCCTCAATTGGTAGTAACTCGGCGACAGCATTGCCGTTGTCATCAATGACACCTTGTTCGGAGCAAAAACCAATCAGCTTATCCGCACCCAGCTTTATCGCTAGTTGGGTGGCGACTTCTTCCGATAATAAATTGAAGCACTCGCCAGTCACAGAGCTAGCAATGGGACCTAGCAGAACAATTGAACCTTGATCAAGAGTGCGGTTGATAGCATCGGTGTCAATGCGGCGAATGCGTCCACTATGGCAATAGTCCACACCATCATCAACGCCGAGTGGTTGAGCAATGATGTAGTTTCCGCTAACAACATTGAGCTGGGTGCCTGCCATCGGAGTGTTGTTGAGGCTCATTGATAGGCGCGCAGTAATCGCAAGCTGAAGTTGTCCGGCAGCTTGCATAACAACAGATAAAGCTGATTCATCCGTAATGCGGATATTTTTGTGGTAAGGCGTAGTGAGGTCTTGTTTTTCTAGCAGCTGATTAATTTGAGGACGTGCACCATACACCACCACGACTTTGATTCCGAGGCTGTGCATGAGTGCGATATCATTAATAATATTGCCAAAATTTTTGTGTGCGACGGCTTCTCCGCCCAGCATGATCACCATGGTTTTTCCGCGGTGAGCATTGACATAAGGTGTTGATTGACGGAATCCTTTTACGAGAGCAGTACTACGAATTTTCACTACAGCCATTCCCTTGTTTAATTATGTTAAAATAATGCCTTTTTATTCATTTGGTGGCAAGGTGAAATTTTGGAATAAAGCACAAACATATTGAGGTAGGTTCTTGGTCCCGTTAAAAGGGAAGGTTACAATGGGTGCGTCTTTCCTCAATACGTGAACCTCATGTCTTCTGCTGTTAATAAGAATGCTGCGATCACTGCTTCAAATCTGTCAAAAACGTCATCTAAATCAATGCTTCGTAAGTGGCTAGAGCGTTCTCTCATGCTTATAGCGATAGTTGGAACCGTTGTCGTGTGCATGCTGTATAGTGATTTGATTACTCGAACCATTAATCCGCCCATTCCCAAATCGACAATTTATGGTCGCTGGGTTGAGCAAGATGTTGCGCCTTATGCTCGTGAAGAATTTGTGTTGAGTGAGCGCGGTGTTACCGTAAATGGTTCTACAGTGGCGACCAGTTTTGAATTCGATGGGGATTCGTTTTCGTATCGAGTGGGTTCAAATGAGCGGCACTTCAATTTTGTGGGTAAGCAGCATGCAGAAATGAAGCTGGATGCCAATGCACATTATCTACCTGTATTCCGTTTAGAGGGGCGTGCAAGGATTGCGGTAAGATAGTCGTTTTTATCTTTGTCTGTTAAGCAGAGATCTCTTGCGTCTGTGAGTCACATGGATGATCACAATTTCATCTCTCAATCAGTAAATCTTACTTTCAAACATAATCCGGACAATTCCGTAATTCTTCCGCTGCTATCATGTTGTATTAACTGAATGAATTCACAACGAGTAAACGGATTGGCTTAGCGTTGAAACATTTTGTCGTTGCTTTTCAATTGCACCGTATGCATTTGTTTGCCATCCTTTTGCTATTCTCTTTTACGGAAAAGACACGTGTTAAAAAAACTCCTTCCTATTATCTCTTTGAGCCTACTCTTTGGCTGTGCTCAACAAAATGATCGTGCTCAGCAATATCTTGATGGTGAGTTTCCTCAGATCCTCAATCAAGTGGATGTGGTTGAGTCTAACAAACCACGCGATTTTACTGAATTTAACAAGCAAGCTGAGCAAGTGGTGATAAAGTCACCATCCATGGCGAAGATATACCAACCGCTATATCAACGATTAAGTGAGTGGGCGCAACAGAGCGGAGATACCAGTGCGTTGAGTGCGTTTGGCATTCAAGCCGCGCAATTGGGTGGTGGTGATAAAAAAGGTAATGTGCTGTTTACCGGATACTTTTCTCCCGTGATGGAGCTGCGTCATACACCAAACGACATTTTTAAGTACCCAGTTTATGGCAAGCCAAACTGCTCATCAGATTGTCCGACTCGTGCGGAGATCTACAACGGGGCATTAGATGGCCAAGGTTTAGTGCTAGGTTATGCGCCTAATCGTATTGACCCGTTTATGATGGAAGTGCAGGGCAGTGGCTATGTGCATTTTGAAGATGATGATACGTTGGAGTACTTCGCGTACGCAGGGAAAAATAATAAAGCTTACGTTAGTATTGGCCGCATTTTGATTGAACGTGGTGAAGTGCCGCGTGAAAAAATGTCTCTCAAAGCGATTAAAGAGTGGGTAATGGACAACGACGACGCAACAGTACGCGAGTTGTTGGAGCAAAACCCTTCTTACGTCTTCTTTGCGCCAAAAGCGGAAGCGCCAGTAACGGGATCGGCTGGTATTCCTTTGTTACCAATGGCCGCGGTCGCGGGTGACCGTTCTATCTTACCAATGGGCACACCAATCTTGGCGGAAGTACCATTGCTGAATGCGGATGGTACGTGGAGCGGTGCTCATCAACTGCGAATGCTGATAGTTTTAGACACTGGTGGTGCGGTAAAACAGAACCATTTGGATCTGTATCATGGCATTGGTGCGAGAGCAGGAACGGAAGCAGGGCACTACAAGCATTTTGGTCGAGTTTGGAAACTTGGGCTGGAAAACTCACCAACTCAAGCGCCTTGGGCTTTGCCGCCAGAAAAGCTACAATAGCGACCCAAGAAAGAGGAACCGCCTCTTATCTAGACATTTCATCAAAGAGTGCGTATAAATCGCACTCTTTGTTTTTCTATCGATCATCTGGACTTCAATATGCGTGAACTCGATACCCCAGCATCTGACAGCTACAATCAACGCTTTGGCGGCACTCGTCGTCTTTATGGCAACAGTGAAGTGGACATTCTTCGCGCTGCACACGTTTGTGTTATTGGTATTGGTGGCGTGGGTTCATGGGCGGTCGAAGCGCTGGCCCGTACTGGGATCGGTGAGTTGACTCTGATTGATATGGATGATGTTTGTGTCACGAATATTAACCGCCAAATTCATGCGATGACGGGCACCGTTGGCCAAAGCAAAATTGAAGTGATGGCCGAGCGTGTCAAATTGATCAACCCAGAGTGTAAAGTCAATCTGATTGATGATTTCATCACGCCAGACAATCAACATGAGTACTTAAGCAAAGAGTTTGATTACGTGCTAGATGCGATTGACAGCGTAAAAGCGAAGGCGTCTTTGTTGGCGTATTGCCGCAGCAACAAGATCAAAGTGATCACCACGGGGGGCGCTGGTGGTCAGGTTGACCCAACGCAGATCATGGTCGCTGATTTAACGAAAACGATCCAAGATCCTCTTGCGAAGAAAATCAAAGACACCTTGCGTCGTCATCATAACTTCCCTAAGAATCCGGCTCGTAAGTTTGGTATTGATTGCGTGTTTTCAACCGAGCAGCTGAAGTATCCTCAAGCAGACGGTTCAGTGTGTGGTGTGAAGTCGACAGCGGAAGGCCCAAAACGTATGGATTGCGCTAGCGGTTTTGGTGCGGCGACTGTTGTAACTGCAACGTTTGGCTTTGTCGCGGTATCGCGAATCGTTGAGAAGTTGATTTCAAAATATAAGAAGTAAACTAGAAGAAGAGCGCATCATGACAGATTTTCCCGTTTCTCCATTTGGTACAGATATCACCAGCGAAGACATTGTAGCGACTATGCAGCAATTTCAAGGCTGGGAAGATCGCTACCGTCAGGTTATTCAGTGGGGTAAAAAGCTGCCACAAATGCCAGAAGAGCTGAAATCAGAACAAGTTACCGTTTCGGGTTGTGAAAGCTTGGTGTGGTTAGTGAGCCAAGAGCAAGATGGCGTTTGGCATTTTTGTGCGGACTCCGATGCGCGTATCGTCCGTGGATTGATTGCCTTGGTGATGGCGGCTTATGACGGAAAAACGGCCGATCAAATTCAAGCATTTGATATTGATGCTTATTTTGATCAACTGGGGCTTGTCTCCCATTTAAGCCCGTCACGTGGTAATGGCTTGAAAGCTATTGTAGAGCAGATTAAGCAAACCGCCGTGTAACGAGTCATTTTCCCAATTCTTAAAAACGCCGAATAACCTAGCTGTTTGGCGCTTTTTTGTATCTGAGTTGAGACATTTTTTGCATATGGATAAAAAATATGCAAATGGTCGACTATTTTAGCGTTAATTAACCATTCTATTGATCCTGGTTCATTATATTGCCCACTTGGTTTTTATAAACTCAATTGTATTTAAAATTTGTCTATATTAGATAATAGACATATGCCCCATTCGCTCCTATTCCCCAATGTGGAAACACACTTGGAAGCGATTGGGTTACTTAGATACAAATGCTAGGAACCTCCCTATATGCAATTCACCTTGGAACATGCGCAAGACGTGTTATCCGGAATGCCAGACCCCACTTTTATTCTGAGTGAAGATGGTATCTATATTGATGTTTTTGGAGGAACAGATAAAAAAGCCTATCACGATGGAAGCAATTTGATAGGTAAGACACTTCACAGCGTACTTGAAAAAGATAAAGCCGACTGGTTTATCGAGCAGATCAGTCGATCACTGAAACAAGACAGTATTGTGACGATCGAGTACAAGATGTGCGCCGACAGCATTCAGGGAATAGATGCCAACAGTGGACCAAGAGGCGACCTATACTACGAAGGCAAGATCTGCCCACTCGCTATAAAATACCGGGGTCGTCGCGTTGTCCTTATTCTTACACGCAACATCTCCAATCGCCACCGAGTTGAAACCCTTCTTCGCCATCAAAGCCAAATAGATGCTCTCACCAATATCTACAACCGACGTGTTTTTTTCGAAAAGCTCACAGAAGAAGTTATCAAATCCCAAGCTCCAGATTATCACTCCGCGTTGTTATTGTTTGATTTGGACTTTTTTAAAGTCATCAATGATAAACGTGGTCATGATGCGGGGGATTATGTCTTAGAGACGTTAGCTGATTTGGTTTCTCACTTACTCGTCAAAGACGAAATTTTCGCAAGAGTCGGAGGGGAGGAGTTTGCGATTATTTTGCCAGAAACTTCTCTGTCGGCGGCGAAAGAGGTAGGAGAGGAAGTACGTTCCCACATTCAAAATTGTCAGTTCGAATTTGAAAAGATTGAAATTCCGGTCACGGTGAGTGTAGGCGTGGTGGAAATAGGCAGAAATGAAACCACCAAACGTTTGTATGCGCATGCAGATAAAGCGCTTTATGCTGCGAAAAGAAATGGCAGAAATTGCGTGGCGACTCTGGATAGGCAGATGGAGTAACCTTGTTGGTTACTCCAAATCAAACCGTTGGCGTTATAGCATGTCGACGGCTTTTTCTACGGCGGCGATGAGTCTTTCCACATCGCTCGTCGTGTTATAAATACCAAAAGAGACGCGTACCGTGCCTTTCACATTTAGCGCATCCATCAATGGGTGAGCGCAGTGGTGTCCTGCTCGTACCGCAATGCCTTGTTGATCGAGCAGCGTCGCAATATCTTGGTGATGAACGCCGTCCATGACGAACGTCAGTACAGAGGCATTCGGTTGATAGCCTAGAATATGAATGTCATCCAAAGCGCTTAGTGCTTGGTAGGCCTTATCCTGAAGCGCATGGAGATGAGTCTCTACTTCATGATGGTCAAAACCTTGGTACCACTCAATGGCTTTCGCTAGAGCAATCGCGCCCGCAACGTTTGGTGTGCCCGCTTCAAATTTTCCAGGAAGTGCAGAAAACGTCGTTTTTTCGAAAGAAACGCGTTCAACCATTTTACCGCCGCCGTGCCATGGTGGCATGGCTTCCAAAAGTTCAAGCTTGCCGTATAAAACCCCAATGCCTGCTGGTGCATAAAGTTTGTGACCTGAGAAAACGTAGAAATCGATATCTGATGTCGATAAATCAAGTTGCTCATGTACGATGCCTTGCGCGCCATCAACTACAACAACCGCGCCAACGTTGTGCGCCAGTTCAGTGATTTTTTCGATAGGTTGGCGTGTGCCTGTTACGTTGGTTATTTGTGCGCAAGCAACAATTTTACAGCGGTCAGACAGAAGCGCCTCAAATGCACTGATGTCGAACTGGCAATCTGATGTCATCGGAACTTTAATGACTTTAGCACCCGTTTGCTCTGCCACGATTTGCCAGGGCACGATGTTGGCGTGGTGCTCCATCTCGCTAATCAAGATCTCATCACCTGGTTGTAACGTGCTACGGGCGTAGGTTTGAGCAATTAAGTTCAGTGCTTCGGTTGCGCCCCGTGTCCAAATGATCTCTTTAGAGCTGTTTGCACCAATAAAGTTTGCCACTCGTTCTCGTGCCGCTTCAAATTGGCTGGTGGCATTAGCCGTTAAACTATGACTACCACGGTGAACATTGGCATTTTGCGCACTGTAGTAATGACTGATGACATCAATCACACATTGCGGTTTTTGCGTTGTCGCTGCGCTATCTAGATACACTAAGGGCGTATCGTTGACGGATTGATTTAGAGCGGGAAATTGCTCACGTACAGCATTTACGTCAAACATTATTTTTCACCAAGCTTATGGTAATGCAGAGTAGGCAGAGGGATCATTGGTTCAGCAACTGACCATGCGTGTTTTTTACCTGAGAGTTGAATGATTACTTCCATTGCGAACTCTAAAGCAGTGCCCGGACCTTGACTGGTGATCAGGTTGTGGTTGATATCAAAGGTCACGCGTTTGCTGCGCCACTTCTCTTCCGGGATATGTGACTGAAAGCTCGGGTGACAGGTCATCAGTGATTGTGGGAAAAGATCATGGTGTTGCAATACCAACGCCGGTGCTGCGCAGATAGCAGCGACCAATTTTCCCTCATAGATGTGCTGCTTAAGGATTTCTATCATCACCGTACTATCACGAAAAATTTCTGCACCACCAACACCACCAGAAAGCGCTATGGCGTCAAACTCATCATCAGCGATATCGACCAGCTTACAATCTGCCGTTAATGTGACTCCGCGAGAAGCTTTCATCGTCAATGAGCCATCAAAAGCAGCACTCGCTACCGTAACGTCATAACCCGCGCGAACCATCATGTCGATAACGGTGACGGCTTCCATTTCTTCGGTGCCCGGAGCGATTGGCACTAAGATTTTCTTACTCATTGTTCTGTCCAGCTTTGTTCTATTTGTTTGATGCGTTGGTAAAGTTTTAAATTCTCAGGCGTATTGATGCGATGTTTCTCGGCAGCCTTTAACAGGTATCCGGTTATAAAATCAATTTCCGTTCGACGCTGATGGAATACGTCTTGTCTCATTGAAGAATAGTTCTCAGCTGTGGCGTTCACCACTTGCATTACCGTATCGAAAAGAGAGCAAAACTCGATAGCAATACCTTCTTTACTCATTACTTCAACCAGTTCTTGAGTGATGCTTTCGAGTTGTATCTTAAACTCGGGCTGCGCAAGCTCACCATTCTTACACTGCTGAATCGCAGTCAGTGGGTTAATCGCGCAGTTAATTGCTAACTTAGTCCATAACGCAGATTGGATGTGTGGATTCCAAATGGCCTCTGGAAGAGCATGATGCATAACATCTTGCAGAAAAGCGCACTGCATTCCTTTGTCATTATAACCACCCACTTGCGTTGTTCCGTGACCGGTATGCAGTACGTGTTGGTTATCTGGTTTGTATGCGCCGTGCGTCGTTGTGGCGAGCACGATAGGATTGTTTGGCAGAGCCTTCTCCACGCCAGAGGCGGTACCCATACCATTGTGCATCAGCATGATAATCGTGTCTGCGTTGATATGAGGCAGTAAAGGCTGAATGGCGTCTTCCATTTGCCAAGCTTTTACCGTGATCAAAATGAGATCTGCTTTATTTACGGAGGAAATATCTTGATTACTGAATACGATTGCGGGTGTGTCATCCAACTGAAGTGATTGTTGGCTTTCAGAACTTCTTCCCCACAATGAAACATTGTGCCCGGCAAGCTTAAATTTTGTTGCCCAGAGTGAGCCCACCGCACCTGGACCGAGGATAAGGATATTCACCAAACGCTCTCATTAAAAAGGTTTGCTGCAAGGATAATGAGGGAAAAAAGGAAAGCAAATAAAAATGGCGCCGAAAGGCGCCATTTTTGATGAAACTTAGTGGTTCAATTAGAACTTGTAAGTTACAGCTACGTAGTGACCTACGCCTGAAGACTCAGATTTTGTCGAAGAATCCCATGGTAGACCAGTACCATCTTCGAAACCATATACGTCATGGTATAGCTTCAGACCGTAACCTACCGCGAAGCGGTCAGAGTGCCAGTAGATACCGTTGAACATAGCACCGCCATTACTAACTTGAGAATACTCGTCTTTCATACCAAATTGGTAATCGATGTAACCTTGGTAAGAGATGAATGAACCGTTCTCGAAGAAGTAGAATGGTTTGAACCAGTTAGTCGAGATTTGGAAACCGTTCCAATCTTTTTGGTTTGAGTCGTAAGTGCCGTACAGGTTTAGACCCATTTTACCAAACCAAGGAACCATTACGTCAGAACCAAGACCTACTTTCTGAGTGTTAACGCCGCCATTGTTACCGTCCCATTCAAAAAGAGTAGACAAGTAAAGCTCTTGTACTGGACCGAAAGATAAGTCTTTACCAGTAATAGCGTCTAGAGACATACGAGGGGCGAACTTCATAAAGATTTTACCATCTTTATCAGCTTTATCACTGCTGCTGTCGGAAGTTAGGTTGAATACGTCAACGTAGCCGTAAAGGTCGAAAATACCAGAGCGACCGCCAAATTCCATTTCTAGGTAATCGTGAGTTGATTCGTAAGGACCTTTCTCATTTATTGCGCCCATGATGTTGAACTGCATCCACTTGTAATCGTTCTTGTGGATATCGCCATCTGAGTAGTCAGCAGCCATAACTGGAGCTGAAGTAGCCGCTAGAAGGCTAAGAGCTAAAAGTGATTTACGCATAAGGGGACTCTCTATGTTTGTAATGATTCAGAACACGCAATCTGTGCTGCGCTTTCCAATTGGCGGGAATAATAGCGATAAAAATCCCAAATGAAAGTGATAAAGGGTGCAAAATTGAACGTTTTTGGTGAGTTGTGTCACGAAATTATCTTTATTTACGGAACTTTTTGTTTGTTGCATTTGATTGCAATAAATATGTGATTTGGATCGTTTGCGTAAGCGATTTTATGACTTTTTAAGCCAGTCGATTAACCAACATAAATCGTTAGTGATCGGAGTGATAAGGGATTCGTATGTATCCGTGAATCAAAGAGGACGTTTGAATGAAAGAAGTCATGTTATTCCCACTCACTTCAGTTGTACTCCCTGAAGGTAAAATGAATCTGCGCATTTTTGAGCCACGATATAAGCGAATGGTAAAGGAATGCAGCCTACAAAATGTGGGCTTTGGAGTTTGCCTAGTAGGAAGTGAAGGTGACCCTAAAGACGTGGGTAACGTTTCATCTATCGGAACTTTGGTCAGGATCGTTGATTTTGAAACACTCAGTGATGGCCTTCTTGGTATTACAGTTGCTGGTGAGCAACGCTTTGTTGTCAAACGCGTCCGTGCAGATGCGGATGGCTTACGTCATGCAGAGGTTGAATGGTTAGACAATTGGCAACATCTAGACAACTCACCAGATTTCTTCTTTTTAAGCCAGCAGTTATCCCATGTTTATGAAGAGTTTCCTCAACTTGGAAGCCTCTACCAACATCGTTTTTACGATGACTCTGCTTGGGTTACTCAGCGTTGGCTTGAGTTACTACCCCTAGACTGCAATCTGTTCGAACAGCTAGTCGGCGCAGAGGACTGTATTCCTGCGTTGCAATTTCTGACAGAAGCCATAGAAGCCCCGACTAACAAAGAGGCAAGGATATGAAAGGATTTAATAAAGCTGCGCTAACTATTGTTGCGACATTAGGACTGGCGGCGTGTGGCTCCGACAGTGACACTATCGAGTATTCCAATTTACAAGCAGTGCACGCGTCTTCTGATGCGCCGCTTGCAAATGTGTGGATCAACGATAAACCATCATTAACGAATGTTGATTATGGTGTGGGATCTGGCTACGTTAAATTGCGAGAGGGGATGAATTCGATTCAGGTCGATGTTCAGCTCCCAGGTAATGAAACCGCGACCGTAATACCTAAAACAGAACTAGATCTTGATTCCGACCTCAATTATAACGTGTTCGTTGTTGGCGATGCCGATGGTTCGCCAAACCCAGTTGAGCCTTTAGTTGTGACTCGCAGCTCCGATTCAATGGCTGATGCCAATAGTCTAGATGTTCAAGTTGTTCATGCAGCTTCAGGCATTCCTGCTGTTGATCTTTATGTCACTGAGCCAGGTGCTGCTCTTGCTAGCGCGACTCCAATAACTAACCTTGCTTACAAAGCTTCTACCGACGTATTGAACATCCCAGCTGGTGAGTATCAAGTTCGACTTGCCGTAGGAGACAGCGTTGCTTTTGACTCGGGCACAGTATCTCTTGCGGCTAATTCCAACTTGACGATTGCCGCTATCGGCACAGGAGATTCGAATAGCACGTCACCTGTCAAACTCTTGGTGTTGGACGGTTCGGGCTCTTCTATAATTGAAGATATGGGCAGCCAAGCTGAAGTAAGAGTCGGACACCTTGTCGATGGAGCGCCAGTCGTCGATGTTAACGTTAACGGGGCGGCCTTCGCTCCTCTTGCCGACTTAGCGTTCAAAGAGATTCGTGGTTATTTGGATCTTGCTGCTGGCGCTTACGATATTGACGTTTACGTGGATGGCACAACAACTAATCCGATCATAGATGTTGACGGTTTAATGGTTGCGGGTGGAATGGATTACAGTGTTTACGCAGTCGGTGTTGTTAGCCCAGCGATTGATATCGAAGCTCTGGTTGTTGAAGATATGAGACGCGCTGTGGCGACTAGCGCGACGCTGAATGTGACACACGCGGCGGCTAATCCTATAGCGGAAATGGTGGATATTTACCTCACTACGAGTACAGGAATAGATGGAAGTGATCCAACTATTGCTAATTTTGCGTATAAAAATAGCGTACAAGGATTATATGTCGCTGAAGGTACATATTATGTAACGGTAACAGTGGCTGGTAACCCAAGTATTGTTGCGGTTGACTCAGCACCAGTCAATGTAATGAACGGTGTTGTGTACCAAGTCGTTGCCATTGATGATGGGAACAACGGTGGTTTCAACTTGTTGGTCGATGACGTGACCGATTAGGACGAATGGGAGGAGGAGACTCCTCCCACAAATTAAGGCCGATTATGATGAGTGATAGCCCGAAAAAACTGGGGCGCAGTGATTGGAACGATTACATGGATAAAGTGAAGGATCGAGACAAAGATGCGTTCGCTTTTGTATTCCGTTTTTACGCACCCAAGCTGAAGCAATTCGCTTACAAACATGTTGGTAATGAGCAAGTTGCTATGGAGATGGTGCAAGAGACCATGGCGACAGTTTGGCAGAAAGCGCACCTCTATGATGGTGAAAAGAGCGCGTTATCGACTTGGATATATACCATAATCCGAAACCTTTGTTTTGATCTGCTGAGAAAACAGAAAGGTAAGGAATTACACATTCATTCTGATGACATTTGGCCGTCAGAGTATTATCCACCGGATCTTGTTGATCACTATTCACCAGAACAAGATATGTTGAAAGAACAGGTGGTTAAGTTTTTAGATATATTACCGAAAAACCAGAGAGATGTTTTGCAAGCGGTATATCTTGAAGAGTTACCTCATCAACAGGTCGCGGAATTATTTGATATACCCCTCGGTACCGTAAAATCCAGGCTGAGGCTTGCAGTAGAAAAGCTAAGGCATTCAATGCATACGGAGCAACTATGAACAAACACCCAGATAACAGCTTGTTAGAAGCATACGCTTCGGGAAGCATTGATGCAGTTTCTGGTCTTGTGGTCGCAACCCATTTAGAAACATGCACCAAGTGCCGAGCTTATGTGAACCAAGTCGAAGCAAGTCAAGCGAACATCGTAAGTGACATACCTTCTGAGTATGTTTCTGAATTTGACGACATGTTCAATGACATCATCAACGCGGAGCCAGCGACTGATAACATCGTGATCCGCGACTCTGCTGCTGTTAATGTGGCAGGAAAAAGTTTCGCTCTTCCTAAAACCTTAGCGCGTTTCTCTGACCTCGTAGGGTCATGGAGAAGTTACGGAGGCAAGGTTTTCAGTGCTCAGATTGATCTAGGGGAAGACGCTCGTGTCAGCTTAATGTACATCGGGGAAGATGTGCAAATCCCTCAACATACGCACAAAGGCCTGGAGTCTACATTGATCCTACATGGTGGATTTAGTGACGAGGATGGCCAATATGAAGAGGGCGATTTGATGATTAGAGACGCATCAGTGAAGCACAGCCCTTACACTAAGGCCGGAGAAGACTGCTTGTGTTTAACCGTATTGACTGAGCCGATGATCTTTACTCAAGGCGTGGCACGTATATTTAATATGTTTGGTAAAGGGTTATACCCATAGACCTCTTATCTTATATCTCGCAAAACAAAAACCACCGAATTCGGTGGTTTTTTATATGTTTCGTTAATGCTTGTGACGTGCTTTTTCCAATAGAGCATCAAAGTAATGTCGTAGCGAGTACAACATAATCAAGCTTGGCACGACCATGACAGCGGTAAGCACGAAGAATGTGCTCCAATCATTAAGATAATCCACTAGCTCGCCACTGAAAGAAGCAAGAGTCGTCCGTCCGAAGTTTCCTAGAGAGGCAAGCAACGCATACTGAGTTGCCGAAAATGCTTGCCCGGTTAGAATCGTCAAAAATGAAACAAAAGCGACAGTTGAGAAAGCAGTCGTAAAGTTATCGACAATAATCGTGGCTAAGTACAAGTGCTCGTTTGGGCCTACCGAAGCAATCCAAGCAAACATCAAGTTACTGGCAGACATAGCAATACCGCCGATCATTAATCCACGTACAATACCAAACCTAACGTTGAACATGCTTCCGACAAAAGTAAAGAAGATGGTGGCTCCCCAACCGATTAGTTTGGAGTAATAGCCAATTTGTTCATTGCTAAAACCAATATCTTTATAGAACGCGATCGACATCCTGCCCAAAAACGCTTCGCCAATTTTAAATAGGAAAACAAACAGCAACAGAGTAATCGCAACACGGACGCCATTGCGATTAAAGAAATCAAGGAAAGGTTCTACAACAGTCACGGTAAACCAAGCTACGACTTTTGAACCAACCACTTCTTTGTGGCGTTGTTCAGCGGCAGACTGAAGTTGTTCGCGTTGAGTCTTCGGTTCACCGACTAAAATCGTAAAGACCATTAGAATGCCGACTATCACCGCCATCCCGTAATACACACCATTCCAACCGACACTGTCAGCATTAACAAACGCTAAATAACCCGGTAGTGAATAACCTGTCCACCAGCCAATGACCGCCATTGCAGAAGCTTGAGGCAGTTTAGACTCTTCTGACTTTGGGAAAGTATCAATACGAAAAGCATCAATTGCGATGTCTTGTGTCGCTGAAGCCGTTGCAATGCACAAGGCGAGTAGTGACGCAAACACCAAGTTTTCCGCTGGATTAACGCCGGCAATAAATAGGGTAGCGACGAGTACGATACTTTGGCAAAAGAAAATCCAGCTACGTCTTTGCCCCAGCAGTCTAAAGAGGACTGGCAGCTTCACGCGGTCAACCAGAGGTGCCCACAGAAAATTGATCGCATAGACCGCAAAAACGCTACCAAAATAGCCAATTGCGGAGAGGGTCAAGCCGGCATCTTTTAGCCAACCTGACATGTTTGAACCGATAAGAACCCACGGAAAGCCGCTAGAGCAGCCCAGCATGAAAACCCACATGAGTCGTTTATCGAGGTAACTTTTTACCGTTTCCAACCAAGTGATGGAAGGTAATGAAGACATAAATCAATCCAATAAAATGAAGCCGTTGAAAGAGAAAGCCCTTCGATTATTCAAAGGGCTTATCGTTTTGGCTATTTAAGTAGTGTAGCTTTGGTGATGACGATTTGCGTCTCTGGTACATCACGCATTCGGCCTACTGTCGTGGTCGGCTGCTGAGCCATTTTCTGGATAACGTCGAACCCCTCAGTAACCTCACCAAATACAGCATAACCTGGTGGTCGAGCGCCATAGTTGAGAAAGTCATTGTCGACTAAGTTGACGAAAAACTGACGAGTTGCAGAGTTTGGTGCATTAGTTCGTGCCATGGCGATGGTAGCACGGTCATTGTTTAGCCCATTATTTCCTTCGTTTTTGATTGGCGCGTATGTTTTCACCATCTGCATCTCTTGGTTAAAGCCGCCACCTTGCGCCATAAAGCCTGGGATAATACGATGAAAAATAGTACCTTCGTAGCTCCCATCTTCTACATATTTCAGAAAATTAGCGACAGTGATAGGTGCTTTCTCTTCGTTTAACTCAACCGTAAATGAACCAAGGGTCGTTTCAAACGCTACTTTTGGCCCAGCCCAAACGCTGCAGCTGAGTAATGCTAAAGACAGAATCGCTTTGCGTAACATTAGAAACGCTCCTGCATGTATTGACGAAGCTCAGGGTCATTGGCAATCTCTTTAAGCGTCAATGTCACCACATCATTCAATGTCTCTTCAATATCGGCATCAGAAGCACTCAATGTGCCAGATCGCTTTGCTGTACCTGTATAAGTTTTGACTAGCTTGCCCTCAGGTGTCTCTGCTGTGATTTCCAGCACAACTTTAGCATCCATCTCATTTTCCATCACCGAATGCTTCACGTTGACCAACGCTTCTTGAACGCTCAATTCAATCGCGTTGTTGCTGTTTAGATCCGCATGGAAACCTTGAGATGAGAATTGCTTCTCTAATGCTTCTTCTAACGCAATACGTAAATTCTGTTTAGCATGAAGAGGAAGAATGTTCGAACGGCCGTTATCCACCAACGCCACGTACTGCGCTGCACGTACATCTTTGCTGGTCAAACTGTAAGTCTTGCCTTGAACAATTGGATTGGTGCTCAATGTGCTTTCTGGCATCAGGTTCAGCTGAGGTTGTTGAGGGGCTGAACACGCAGCAAGCAACGCAACCGAAGCCGCAAGTACCAATTTTCTCATTTTATTATTCCTTTTAACTATTTTGCTAAAGCTTATTTTGCGCTTAATTTAGCAGGATTTTTTGTAGCCTGTAAAATCACAAACTTATTGTTGGAAGCGATAAGTTTCACATTTTTATCGCCAAACAGACGTTTGAGTTTTGCGTCGTACCCGAGGTGACGATTTCCGATAACCAGTAAACGGCCATTTTCACTTAATACTTGTTTAGCATCGCAGAACATTTGCCAAGCAATATGATCGGTGATTGCCTGTTGTTGATGAAACGGTGGATTACACATAACCATAGAGCTGCTGCTGTGTTTAAAACCGTCCAAGCAATTGTTCGCTATACACTGTATGTCTCTATTTTCACCAAGGTTGTCGCGTAGGTTCTGTTTTGCTGATTCAAGCGCCATAAAACTTTCATCAACACATGTTAGCCGAGCATTTGGATTCAACTGACCAAATTTAACAGACAGAACACCATTGCCGCAGCCGAGGTCGATGACATTGTCTATCGAAGGGTCTTGAGGCAGGTGCTGCAGCATAAAGCGTGCACCTAAATCTAAACTTTCTCCTGAATAGACATTTGGCATGTTCTTGAGTTCGATATCTTCGCCATCAACGCGCCAAGTCGTGAAAGGCATTACTTCAATCGGAGGCTCAACTGTTGCTTGAGAAAACACCAATCTGTGCTTTTTCCAGGCCAAAGATGTTTTTGTTTCGCCTAAGTATTTTTCAAACAGTTTTAGCGTCGAAGTATGAATGTCTTTCGCTTTATTGACTGCAATGACGGGGCAGGAAGCCGGTAGCGCCTTTCTTAATTGGCTTAGTATCCACACTAGATGGCGGTTACTTTTGGGCAGTTGCAGCAAGACGAGATCAATATTGGCAGGAACGAGGTCCATCGTGGTGGCAAACGCTACTTTATTGCACTGGTTTTGCTCGAGATTTTGCTGTGCACCTTTATGTGAGATGAATGAATCACTCATTAGCGTTACATGGTGCTTTTCCGAAAACCAGCAGGAGAGGGCACCAAAGCTGTCATTAATCACGAGGATGTTTTGATTGTCTGGCAAAGCAAGCTCTTCAACATGATTAATAAGATACTCATCACCGGCATCCCACGCTTGTAGCGTTTCGTTACTACGTTTTGGGAAACGATGAAGTGTTAAGATTCGCTCGTGAAGGTTCAGTTCGGTTTTCATAGCTAAATGTAAGTTGATTTAGAAATTAAGTGTTATTGTCGCAAATGATGACGTGTCGAGATACAAAAAGCTGTCAAATTTTACGAGTTCAGTGATGGCTGCTCTCTAGGCATGTTCATGGAGTCGAGCGCCTTGAGACAATATGTCTACAAAGTGCGTCAATAATGAGAGTGACGTTTGAGTGATGCATGTCTGCTTTACTTAGGTATATACTTATGGAATTCGCATCAATGAGGAACGAATATGATCCAAGAAATCATAGAGAAGAAACTACACAGTGAGCTGCAACCCAGCTATCTCAAAGTCATTAATGAGAGCTACATGCATAATGTGCCACCAGGCTCAGAGAGTCACTTCAAAGTGATTGTTGTGAGTGATTCGTTCGCGGGACAGCGTTTGATTGGGCGCCATCGTCAAGTTCATCAAATTTTGGCAGATGAACTGGATAACCAGATTCATGCATTAGCTATTCATACATACACTGATGAAGAGTGGAAGCGTGAACAAGATGGCGCCCCTGATAGCCCGATGTGTATGGGTGGCGGTCACTAAAAACGCAAGATATAAAGGTGCAGAGAAAGGTGGCTTAAGGCCATCTTTTTTCGTTTTACATTCTTTAGGGACGTTAACGTGGCACAAATTCTGGTTAAAAAATGTGTTAACAGTGTTTCAACAAATGAATGGAAATTGCAGAATATTTCAGGCGATGAATATCACTTTTCCATAAGATATGTATGGAATATGGCATTTGTGCGATGGGTCAAAGTTATGACTATTCTTTGACCTTTTAGACCTGATTCTACCGAAATAACCCCTCTATTCTAATGATTGATCATGGCATCAAGTTCCTAAAAAATGCTAGACTACGGCACCTGATAAATCTCGCGTATTCCTTGTGACGAGATTTTTAATAGGATGTTGCGATTTTGATGTTTAAAACAACATCAAAACCGGACACTGATGTCGTGTCTAAAAGTTACGCAATCAAAAGAATCTTTTTCCCGATAAAAGTAGTGCAAGTGCGTATGATTACAATAAAGAAGGGCTTGGATCTTCCTATCGCAGGAACTCCATCCCAGGTGATTAATGATGGTAAGACCATCAAAAAAGTCGCCTTGCTTGGCGAAGAGTACGTTGGCATGCGACCTACCATGCATGTCCGCGTTGGTGATGAAGTGAAAAAAGCGCAAGTTCTTTTTGAAGATAAAAAGAACCCAGGCGTGAAATTTACTGCACCAGCAGCCGGTAAAGTGATCGAAGTTAACCGTGGCGCTAAACGTGTCCTTCAATCTGTAGTGATTGAAGTGGCAGGTGAAGAGCAGGTGACATTTGATAAGTTCGAAGCCGCTCAACTTTCAGGTCTAGATCGTGAAGTGATCAAGACTCAGTTGGTTGACTCTGGCTTATGGACCGCTTTACGTACTCGTCCGTTTAGCAAGGTTCCTGCAATCGAGTCTTCTACTAAGGCTATTTTCGTAACTGCAATGGATACTAATCCACTAGCAGCTAAGCCTGAGTTGATCATTAATGAGCAACAAGAAGCATTCATTGCTGGTCTAGACATTCTTTCAGCCCTGACAGAAGGCAAGGTTTACGTATGTAAATCTGGCACTAGCTTGCCACGCTCTTCACAGTCTAACGTAGAAGAACACGTCTTCGATGGCCCTCACCCAGCAGGTCTTGCTGGCACCCACATGCATTTCCTATACCCAGTAAATGCAGAGAATGTGGCATGGAGCATCAACTACCAAGACGTTATCGCGTTCGGTAAGCTGTTCCTAACTGGTGAGCTATGCACAGATCGTGTTGTGTCTCTAGCTGGCCCAGTTGTGAATAACCCTCGTCTAGTTCGTACCGTAATGGGTGCAAGCTTAGATGACCTAACAGATAACGAGCTGATGCCTGGCGAAGTTCGTGTGATCTCTGGTTCAGTACTAACAGGTACACATGCAACTGGTCCACACGCATACCTTGGCCGTTACCATCAACAGGTTTCTGTATTACGTGAAGGCCGTGAAAAAGAACTATTTGGCTGGGCAATGCCTGGTAAGAATAAGTTCTCGGTAACTCGCTCTTTCCTTGGTCACGTATTCAAAGGTCAGTTGTTCAATATGACAACGACGACCAATGGTAGTGATCGTTCAATGGTTCCAATTGGCAACTACGAACGCGTAATGCCTCTAGATATGGAGCCTACTTTGCTGCTTCGTGATCTGTGTGCCGGCGACACAGACAGTGCTCAAGCACTGGGTGCGCTTGAACTGGATGAAGAAGATCTAGCATTGTGTACCTTTGTATGTCCAGGTAAGTACGAGTACGGTACGTTACTTCGTGAATGCCTAGATACTATCGAGAAGGAAGGGTAATTTTCATGGCTCTTAAAAAGTTTCTTGAAGACATCGAGCATCATTTTGAGCCTGGTGGCAAACACGAAAAATGGTTTGCCCTGTACGAAGCTGTAGCAACAGTTTTTTACACGCCAGGTATCGTAACAAATAAAAGCTCGCACGTTCGTGATAGCGTTGACCTAAAACGTATCATGATCATGGTTTGGTTTGCGGTATTCCCAGCAATGTTCTGGGGTATGTACAACGCAGGTGGCCAAGCTATTGCAGCACTTAACCACATGTACGCTGGTGACCAACTAGCGACAGTTATCGCAGGTAACTGGCACTACTGGCTAACAGAAATGCTTGGCGGCACTATCGGTGCGGAAGCGGGTGTTGGCAGTAAGATGCTACTAGGTGCGACTTACTTCCTGCCAATCTACGCAACAGTATTTATTGTTGGTGGCTTCTGGGAAGTGTTGTTCTGTATGGTGCGTAAACACGAAGTTAACGAAGGTTTCTTTGTAACTTCTATCTTATTCGCACTTATCGTTCCACCAACGCTACCTCTATGGCAAGCGGCACTAGGTATCACATTTGGTGTTGTTGTAGCAAAAGAGATCTTCGGTGGTACAGGTCGTAACTTCCTTAACCCTGCACTTGCAGGTCGTGCATTTCTATTCTTCGCTTACCCAGCGCAAATTTCGGGTGACGTAGTATGGACTGCAGCTGACGGCTTCTCTGGTGCAACTGCTCTTAGCCAATGGGCTCAAGGTGGTAACGGTGCTCTAGTTAACACAGTAACTGGCGCTCCTATCACTTGGATGGATGCGTTCATCGGTAACATCCCTGGTTCAATTGGTGAAGTATCGACTCTAGCTCTAATGATCGGTGCAGCGATGATCGTTTACATGCGAATCGCTTCATGGCGCATCATTGCGGGTGTAATGATCGGTATGATCGCAGTATCGACTCTGTTTAACGTGATCGGTTCTGACA
Source organism: Vibrio sp. 811 (assembly GCF_033339195.1). Classification (NCBI taxonomy): domain Bacteria; kingdom Pseudomonadati; phylum Pseudomonadota; class Gammaproteobacteria; order Vibrionales; family Vibrionaceae; genus Vibrio; species Vibrio sp. 811. The sequence continues at coordinate 78,239 of NZ_JAWOUB010000003.1, read as the reverse complement.
CTAATCCAATGTTTAATATGCCATGGCACTGGCACCTAGTTCTAGGTGGTTTTGCATTCGGTATGTTCTTCATGGCAACGGACCCAGTATCAGCGTCATTTACTAGCAAAGGTAAATGGTGGTACGGCATCCTGATTGGTGCAATGTGTGTGATGATCCGTGTAGTTAACCCAGCGTACCCAGAAGGTATGATGCTGGCGATTCTATTCGCGAACCTATTCGCACCTCTGTTCGACCATGTAGTGATTGAGAAGAACATCAAGCGGAGACTAGCACGCTATGGCAAGTAATAACGACAGCATTAAAAAGACGCTGGGTGTTGTTATCGGGTTGAGCCTTGTTTGTTCAATCATCGTATCAACAGCAGCAGTAGGTCTGCGTGATAAGCAAAAAGCTAACGCTGTCCTAGATAAGCAATCAAAGATCGTTGAAGTTGCAGGCATTGACGCAAACGGTAAGAAAGTACCAGAGCTATTTGCTGAGTACATCGAACCTCGTCTAGTAGACCTTGAAACAGGTAACTTTACTGAGGGTAATGCATCTACGTACGATCAACGTGAAGCATCAAAAGATGCAGAACGTTCAATCGCATTGACACCAGAAGAAGACGTAGCTGATATCCGTCGTCGCGCGAATACAGCAGTGGTGTACCTTGTAAAAGATCAAGATGAAGTCCAAAAAGTTATCCTGCCTATGCACGGTAAAGGACTATGGTCGATGATGTATGCCTTTGTAGCCGTTGAAACTGATGGTAACACTGTGTCTGCTATTACTTACTACGAGCAAGGTGAAACTCCTGGACTTGGTGGTGAAGTAGAGAACCCTTCATGGCGCGATCAATTCATTGGCAAGAAATTGTACAATGAAGATCACCAGCCAGCGATTAAGGTCGTGAAAGGCGGCGCACCGCAAGGTTCTGAGCACGGTGTTGATGGCCTATCAGGAGCGACGCTCACTAGTAATGGTGTTCAACACACATTTGACTTCTGGTTAGGTGATATGGGCTTTGGTCCTTTCCTAGCAAAAGTTCGTGACGGAGAACTTAACTAATGTCTAGTGCACAAAACGTTAAAAAGAGCATTCTAGCGCCAGTATTGGATAACAACCCAATCGCGCTACAAGTTCTTGGTGTATGTTCTGCTCTTGCAGTAACAACTAAACTAGAAACAGCTTTTGTAATGACACTAGCGGTAACATTTGTAACTGCGTTGTCTAACTTCTCTGTTTCATTGATCCGTAACCACATTCCTAACAGTGTGCGTATCATCGTTCAGATGGCAATCATCGCATCGTTAGTAATCGTGGTAGACCAAGTGCTAAAAGCTTACCTATACGATATCTCTAAACAGCTATCTGTATTCGTTGGTCTGATTATCACTAACTGTATCGTAATGGGTCGTGCTGAAGCATTCGCAATGAAGTCTGCGCCAGTACCATCTCTTATTGACGGTATTGGTAACGGTCTAGGTTACGGCTTCGTTCTTATCACTGTAGGTTTCTTCCGTGAGCTATTTGGCTCAGGCAAACTATTTGGTCTAGAAGTTCTACCTCTAGTGAGCAACGGTGGTTGGTACCAGCCTAACGGCCTAATGCTACTAGCACCATCAGCATTCTTCCTAATCGGCTTCCTTATCTGGGTAATCCGTATTCTGAAACCAGAACAAGTAGAAGCGAAGGAGTAAGGACGTCATGGAACATTACATTAGTCTGTTAGTTAAATCGATTTTCATCGAAAACATGGCTCTGTCTTTCTTCCTGGGTATGTGTACTTTCCTTGCCGTATCTAAGAAGGTTAAGACCTCTTTCGGCCTAGGTGTTGCAGTTGTGGTAGTACTGACTATCGCTGTTCCTGTGAACAACCTGGTATACAACCTAGTTCTGAGAGAGAACGCGTTAGTTGAGGGAGTGGACCTTAGCTTCCTAAACTTCATCACCTTTATCGGTGTAATTGCAGCACTTGTACAGATTCTAGAGATGGTCCTAGACCGTTTCTTCCCACCTTTGTACAACGCGCTAGGCATCTTCCTACCGCTGATCACAGTAAACTGTGCAATCTTCGGTGGTGTATCTTTCATGGTACAACGTGACTACAACTTTGCTGAATCGATCGTTTACGGTTTCGGCTCTGGTGTGGGCTGGATGCTAGCAATCGTTGCTCTTGCAGGTATCCGTGAGAAGATGAAGTACTCTGACGTACCTCCAGGTCTACGTGGTCTTGGTATCACATTTATCACTGTAGGTCTTATGGCGTTAGGCTTTATGTCTTTCTCTGGTGTTCAACTGTAAGTCGGGTAAACCGCAACAATTAAGGAATAGTCAATGGACATTATTCTTGGTGTAGTGATGTTTACTCTGATCGTACTTGCACTAGTACTAGTGATTCTTTTCGCTAAGTCTAAGCTTGTACCAACAGGTGACATTACAATTTCTGTGAACGATGACCCTTCTCTGGCGATCGTTACACAACCAGGTGGTAAGCTACTGAGTGCTCTAGCAGGTGCTGGCGTATTCGTATCTTCTGCTTGTGGTGGCGGTGGCTCATGTGGTCAGTGTCGCGTAAAAGTTAAATCAGGTGGTGGCGACATCCTACCAACCGAGCTTGACCATATTACTAAAGGTGAAGCGCGTGAAGGTGAGCGTCTAGCGTGTCAGGTTGCAATGAAAACTGACATGGATATCGAGCTTCCTGAAGAAATCTTCGGCGTTAAGAAGTGGGAATGTACTGTTATCTCTAACGATAACAAAGCGACATTCATCAAAGAGCTTAAGCTACAAATTCCAGATGGCGAGTCAGTACCTTTCCGTGCTGGTGGTTACATCCAGATTGAAGCTCCTGCTCACCACGTGAAATACGCAGACTACGATATTCCTGAGGAATACCGTGAAGACTGGGAGAAGTTCAACCTTTTCCGTTACGAGTCTAAAGTTAATGAAGAGACCATTCGTGCATACTCTATGGCTAACTACCCAGAAGAGCACGGTATCATCATGCTTAACGTTCGTATCGCAACTCCGCCGCCGAACAACCCAGACGTACCACCAGGCATCATGTCTTCGTACATCTGGTCTCTAAAAGAAGGCGACAAGTGTACTATTTCTGGTCCATTTGGTGAGTTCTTTGCGAAAGATACAGATGCAGAAATGGTATTCGTTGGTGGTGGTGCTGGTATGGCTCCAATGCGCTCACACATCTTCGACCAACTTAAGCGTCTGCACTCTAAGCGTAAGATGTCTTTCTGGTATGGCGCACGTTCTAAGCGTGAAATGTTCTACGTAGAAGATTTCGATATGCTACAAGCTGAGAATGACAACTTCGTATGGCACTGTGCACTGTCTGATCCACTTCCAGAAGATAACTGGGATGGTTACACTGGCTTTATTCACAACGTTCTTTACGAGAACTACCTACGTGATCACGAAGCGCCAGAAGACTGTGAATACTACATGTGTGGTCCACCTATGATGAACGCAGCTGTAATCGGCATGCTAAAAGATCTAGGTGTAGAGGATGAAAACATCCTACTAGATGACTTCGGTGGTTAATTCCTCCAAGTGATTGAATCTATGGCTAGCTCTCCAAGAGAGCTAGCCATTGTTTTTTATAGACATAAAACTGATACTCAACAGTTGATATAGGTAATCGGATTGAAAGGATTGGTCCTATTTCCCATATCAATTCAACAACATTGGGAGTTAACAAGTGAAAAAGTGGCTTGTTGCATTCGCTTCTCTATTGATTTTGGCTGGCTGTGAGCAGCCTGCAGATCAAATTCATTTAAGTGGCCCTACCATGGGGACTTCTTACAACATCAAGTATATCGAGCAAGATGGTATTCCAACGCCAAAAGCGATGCAGACAGAAATTGATCGCTTATTGGAAGAGGTTAATGACCAAATGTCGACCTATCGTGACGACTCAGAGTTAAGTCGTTTTAATCAGCATCAAACGAGCGAGCCATTTACAGTTTCGACACAAACAGCAACGGTAGTGAAAGAAGCAATTCGCCTTAACGGTCTTACTTTAGGTGCATTGGATGTGACGGTCGGCCCTCTAGTTAACCTGTGGGGGTTTGGTCCAGAAGCTCGTCCAGATGTAGTTCCAACCGATGAAGAACTCGCTGCTCGCAAAGCAAATACCGGTATTCACCACCTATCTGTTGATGGTAATACACTGTCCAAAGACCTTCCTAACTTGTACGTCGACCTATCGACGATTGCGAAAGGTTGGGGGGTTGACGTGGTTGCTGACTACCTTCAATCTGAAGGGGTACAGAACTTTATGGTCGAAGTTGGCGGTGAAATGCGTCTCAAAGGTGTCAATCGTGAAGGTGTGCCTTGGCGTATCGCAATTGAAAAACCGACCGTTGATGAACGTTCAATTCAAGAAATTATTGAACCAGGCGACATGGCAATTGCAACAAGTGGTGACTATCGTAATTACTTTGAGAGTAATGGTGTGAGATACTCTCATATTATTAATCCACGAACAGGCAAACCAATTCATCATAAAGTGGTGTCTGTAACGGTATTAGATAAATCGTCGATGACTGCTGATGGTCTTGCAACTGGTCTTATGGTGCTAGGTGAAGACAAAGGCATGGCAATTGCGAACGAAAATAATATTCCTGTTTTCATGATTGTGAAAACGGAAGATGGTTTTAAAGAGTTGGCTTCGGAAGCATACAAGCCATTCATGAAGAAATAACAACAGAAGTGAGCATGTTTTTATGAATACATTTCTAATTACCTTTGCTGTGTTTGTCGCGGTAATCACTGCAATGGCTGTCGGATACATTTTCCAAAAGAAAGTCGTGAAAGGTAGCTGTGGTGGCTTAGGGGCAGTTGGCATCGAAAAAGTGTGTAATTGTCCAGAACCCTGCGATGCGCGTAAAAAACGTGAAGCGCGCGAGGCTGCGCGTGCTGAGAAATTGGCGGCGTGGGAAAAAGATAGAATTGCTTAGTATTGGTTAATCGTACTAAGAAAGTGATAAAGCTCAGCGTTCTGCTGAGCTTTATTTTTAGGCAGCTAACCAAAGCTCAGATGTCCGAGAAAGAGCCCAATACCGTGTTTTGTTGTTTCTTTCTCTCATGTTACAGAGCAAGACCACACTGATAGTCATTAGGACGAAGAAATGATTTGGTTACGTCCGTTCTCTTTGGCCATGTAAAGTCGCTCATCCGCCACTTTTATTTGTTGTTCCAGCTCCCCCTCGATGTTGCTTACACCAATACTCGCGGTCACAAGAATGTTTTTGTCCAAATAAGTTATTGGCGTTTTTTCTATGCGCTGTCTCATTTGTTCTAAGCGTGTTAGAAAGCCGTCATAGTCGCCACTGGCTTGAATACAAAACTCCTCGCCACCAAGCCTAGCGACAATATCATTTGGAAAATAGATTTTTAGAATATTCGCTATCATGACTAACACAGCATCGCCACCCTCATGTCCGTGTGTATCATTTACTTGCTTAAAGAAATCGATATCAAGCATCGCGATGTTTCTTTGAGCGTTTTCTACATGGGGTTGCTCAAACAGAAAGCGGCGGTTCCATAAGCCCGTTAGCGCATCTTGATTTGCCATTTTAAACAGTTCAGATGTTGCGTCTTTGATATCTAACAGTTGGTGAATACGGCAAAAAAATTCTTCTTGATTAAATGGCTTGTATAAAAAGTCATTGGCCCCTGCTTTTAGAAACCTAGCCGTCATTGTCTTAGAGTTACTACCCGACAAGCCGAGAATGGCTAATTGATTTTTATCCCACTTCCGACGTAATTCTCGCACCATCGTAATGCCATCTTTAACGGGCATGTCATGGTCGGTTAAAACGAGAGTGATATCTGGATTTTGCTCGACAAGCTCTAGGGCTTTTTGCCCATTGTCAGCTTCCAACGTTTGAATGTATTGATGCTCCAAAAGTTGGGCAATGTGTCTTCTTACGGTGTGTGAATCATCAACGACTAAACATTTGTGTTGTTGATTGTTGGTTAGTCGCTTGAGGAGTGGTAATAGATAGGAAACGGACGCCATGCTGTCTTTCAAAATATAGTCGAGGACACCTTTTGCGAGCATCTTTTCGCGAGTGTCTTCTTGAAATCGAGCCGTTAAAACAATGACACGATGACCATGTTCCAAAACGAGGTCAATAATCTCGCCATCTTGAGCATCCGGTAAACAATAGTCTAAAACCGCACAGAAGAGGTCCTGTGCTGAAGATAACAAGTTCTTTGCCTCCGCGTAGCTTTCTGCTGCGATGACCTCATAACCAGCTTGGCTTATTGTTTGGCAAAGAAAGTTTTTAAACGCACGACTATCTTCAACAACCAGAATCTTATTACTCAAGCGCAGTCCCCAAAATTAATTGTTTAAAATCAATGATAACTAAAATTAAACTTATCGCCATCAAAAAACACATGTCAACCAAAAGTAGAACAACTACCCAAATGTTTGACACGCATCCGTTAACATCACATCATTATTCCTGTCTTAGTTATATAATTATGTTTAGCTAACGTAGGGAGAAAGTAGTATGGAAATGCATCAACATGGTATGGCTGAGCTATTTCAACAACTGGGCCTCGGTAGCTCTCCTCAAGAAATGAAAGATTTTATTAATCAACATCGACACAAAAGAGATTCTGCGCCTTTACATGAAGCTAGCTTTTGGACGATGTCACAGGCGAACTTTCTAAAACAAGCCATCGAAGAAGATGCAGATTGGGCCGAATTGGTCGATCAACTGGACGTAATGCTTCGAGATTGACGTTCGCTTAAACACGCCCATTTCTCTTCAGGTAGATTTGATTTATACTGTTTTTTTGAACAGTACCTTGATAGCTATGTCAGATCGAATTAGAAAAATTATTCATGTCGATATGGATTGTTTTTATGCTGCCGTAGAGATGAGAGATAACCCCAGTTACCGTGGCATTGCACTCGCTGTTGGCGGACATGAAAAGCAGCGTGGAGTGATTAGCACCTGTAATTATGATGCGCGTAAATATGGTGTTCGCAGTGCAATGTCAACGGCGCGCGCGCTGCAACTCTGTCCTCATTTGTTGGTTGTGCCCGGTAGAATGCATGTATACAAGCAAGTCTCTCAGCAGATTCGTGCTATTTTTGAGCGTTATACGCCTATCATTGAACCTCTCTCATTGGATGAAGCATACCTCGATGTCACGGACTCGACAGCTTGCCGTGGCTCCGCAACGTTGATCGCAGAGTCAATTCGCCGTGATATCTGGAGTGAACTTGGGTTGACGGCATCGGCGGGCATTGCTCCGATTAAGTTTCTTGCCAAGGTCGCGTCAGACATGAACAAGCCCAACGGTCAGTTTGTGATTCCGCCAGAGAAAGTCCAAGAGGTTATCGATAGTCTTCCGTTAGAGAATATTCCTGGCGTGGGGAAGGTGAGTCTTGAGAAGCTCCACCAAGCTGGTTTTTATCGATGTGAGGACATTAAAAACAGTGACTATCGAGAGTTGTTGAGGCAGTTTGGTCGTCAGGGTGCCTCCTTATGGCAGCGAAGCCATGGAATTGATAATCGAGAAGTCGTTGTTGAGCGCGAGAGAAAGTCCGTCGGTGTGGAAAGGACATTCAGCCAGAACATCGCAACCTATGGTGAATGTTGGCAAGTGATTGAGGAGAAACTTTATCCTGAACTCGAGAAACGTTTAGAGCGTGCAAGCCCAGATAAGTCGATTATTAAACAAGGTATTAAAGTCAAATTTGCCGATTTTCAACTGACAACAATTGAGCACATCCATCCGCAATTAGAGCTTGAGGACTTCAAGATCTTGCTAAGAGATATTCTTAAACGCCAAAATGGACGGGAAATTCGCCTTTTAGGCTTGAACGTGATGCTCAAGCCCGAAGACCAAGCGCGTCAATTGAGCTTTTTTTAGGCCCTTACCGTTTCTACCTGCGTTAATACCTGCTCAAAACTTACATTTGCCATTGCACCATAACCTGCTAGCTTTGAGGCTTTTAGCTGGCTAATCAAAGGAGTGCTGATTCCGCACAAGAAGCGAGCAACGGCATCATTACTGATGGCCGATGGGGAAAGCTGAATAAACTCCTGCGCCCATATCGATACTTGAGATTGTTCAATATCTTCAGGTTCTGGTGCTGTGAATGTGGCGACGTGACCACGACACACGGAGCAGTGACCACATTGCTTTGGTGCATCGTGATCCGCAAAGTAGTTCGCCAATTGTGAGCTCAAACAGTGCTCGGACTGGAACAAGTGCAGCATGGTGTGGATTCTTTCGATATCTTTGCTTTCTTTGGATTGGAACAGTTCAGACAGTTGTTGGATTAAAACATCCGAGCTTGGTGTGGTTGGCATAACTGAGTACACGTCCGTCAGTTGTTTGCTCTCTAGTTCTATCCAGCCGTTCTGGTGAAAATAGTCGAGCGCTGCGACAACTCGGCTGCGTTCCGATTGATAGTTCATCCATAGCGCTTCTAGATCAACTTGGCACCACACTTTGGCTTTTTGTGAGCAGGAAAAAATGGCCTCCACAAATTGACGTCGCTCGCCTTGAAATTGATTCACAATAAATTGCTGATCGTGCAAAAACTTAAACCGATATTCCGCAAAGTAACTGTACTTTGCTTCAATGACGTTATGTAGCTCCAAATAAACCAACAAGGTTTTGAGTGGCAATTGGCGGATATTACTTTCACGCGACAAACGCAGTGGCACTACCTCCCATTGTGGAGCATGTTCTTTCGCTTGCTCGACTACATAGTTAATTGACGTAAATTCTGGTGTGTCACCATAGACAAAATTCTCCAACACCGTTAGGCCGGACGTATTGCCTAGCAGAATGCACTCCGAGCGTTGCCCGTCCCTGCCTGCACGTCCAATCTCTTGTGCGTAGTTCTCGATTGATTTGGGTAAGTCGAAGTGAATGACGCGTCGAATATCAGATTTATCGACCCCCATACCAAATGCAATCGTTGCAACAATACAGTCAATTTGGCCATCCATGAACTGCTGTTGGATTTGTTCACGAACGTCGCTTTTCATGCCAGCGTGGTATGCGTGAGCGTTAATGCCAATATGGATTAATGACTTTGCTACTCGTTCTGCTGTTTGCTGCTGCGTCACGTATACGATGGTCGGAAGCTTAGGTGAAGAGGCGATGATCTCACTGAGCTGTTCTTGTTTCTTTGTTTCCTCACACGGGATCACCGAGATATCCAGATTAGAGCGGTAGAAGCCTGTAACGGTAATATGTTCACTGGAAATATCGAACTTTTTTTGCATGTCTTCAATAACTGCAGGCGTTGCCGTTGCGGTGAGAAGTAAAGACTGTGGGATGTTCAGTTCACGTTGATATTGCGGTAGTTTGAGATAATCTGGACGAAAGTTATGCCCCCATTCGGAAATACAGTGCGCTTCATCAATGACCATCAAAGAAATCGGTACTTGGCGAATGAATTCACGAAAACGCTCATTTTTTAGTCGCTCAACAGAAATCATCAAGATTTTGATTTGTCCATTCTTCACGCCAGCCATGACCTGTTGTGCTTCTTCTCTACTTTGACTGCTATCGATAGAAGCGGCCGCGATTCCTTTACTTTGTAAAAAGCTCAGTTGATCCTTCATTAACGCCAACAACGGAGAGATCACCAACGTAAGGTTGGGTAATATGGTTGCAGGTAGTTGATAACAGAGTGACTTCCCCGAGCCTGTAGGAAAGATTGCCGCAGCAGAGTAACCATTCATAACTGCTTCAATAACGGGTTGCTGACCTTGGCGTAATGAGTCAAAGCCAAATACAGATTGAAGTGTTTGATGCAGCGAGTCACTTTGCATAATAGGGAAACCTTTCTTTGATGGTAAACTTGGCTACATTAACACACCCCGAATACTAAACGCGCGTCCTAAAAGTATGAACAAAGCTGACTTAGTCCAAATTATCATCCAACATCTGGAAGAAAAACTTCAAGTTGCCCATGCATCGGCTCAGCGAGCGATCGATGCCGCGACAGATGAAGAAACTGTTCCCGAGCACAAGTACGATACATTGGCACTTGAAGCCGCGTATCTTGCTCATGGACAAGCCATGCGAATCCAAGATAGTGAAGAGGAATTGCGTCAATATCGTTCTTTAGTGACTCGCGACTTTAAGAATGCGCCTGTTGGTGTTGGCGCTTACGTTGTTCTCGCAGATGAGAATTTGCTTGAAAAGCACTTCTTTGTAGGCCCTTGCTCTGGTGGTTTGACTGTTCAATATCAGGCTCAGGAAGTCTTTGTCTTAACAGCTAAATCTCCTCTGGGTCGAGCGTTGTTCGGGAAAGAAGAGGGTGATGAGGTTGACGTGAAAATAGGAGATAAAACAACTTGTTACGAAGTCGTGACGATTTGCTGACATCTCATGTATCACTCAGTGTTATGTTTAACACGAGTAATGTTAAATAAAAGAGAATGACATGAAAAAGCTTTTTACACTCTCATTGCTGATGGTCAGTGCTACTGGTTATGCAGCGCAGTGTCGTGTGGACATCAATAATGAAGTCCGTATGGATGGGCAAAGCTTGGAAATTCGCCAAACGACAGGTGATAAAGCTGTCGTGGATGAGGATAACAACCTCTTCATCAAAGGTGAGCTAATTGAACTCAATGCCGACCAAAAAGCGGCAATTGAAGACTATCGCGAAAAAATGAACGCGTATATTCCACAAGCAAAGCAATTGGCGAGTGATGGTTTAGCGCTTGCGAATGATATTATTGATGATGTTGCGGAAAGCCTCGATGCACCTGGTGCGTTTGATAATGTAAAAGTCGCAGTAAAGGACTTTTTCGCTGATGTTGAATCACGTTACTACAAAGATGGTGATTTCATCCTGCCTGCGGAGAGTTTTGAGTCTATGACACAAGGGTGGACTGAAGACTTTGCAAAAGCACAAGAGATCTTCAATAAAGAGTTTTTAGCCAGTTCGTTGGATGCTTTATCGAAAAAAATGAAGGAAGAGGGAGGGATAAACCTCACTGCATTATCAGAGAGTATGGCTGAACTCAGCGCGAAAGTAGAAGAGCGTTTAGCCGAGCATTCGAAAGAGGTAGAACAACAAGCAGAAGACTTGTGCGATTCGCTGGATGACATGGCAGGGCAAGAAAACGATCTGTTGAAGAAAATCCCTGAGCTAAAAGATTATCGAGTATTTACGATTTAATTACTCATTAAAAAGCAAAAACTCGATGAGATAAAGAAAGAGAGCACTATTGTGCTCTCTTTGCGTTTTACTCGCTTATTCTTTGATAGCTTATTGCGCATTCATCTCGGTGAGTTTATCGCCGACAGGTTTTGAGAAGTTAAAGCCATCATGCTGATCCCAGTTGATAGACCATGTCATTACTCCTGCATAATTCGGGTAATGGTACGCTGGTTTAACGGTGCCACATGAAGTGCCTTTGGTTAAACAATCTAGTGCGTTGATAATATTCTGTGTTGGAGCCTGCCCTGAATTTGCCGAGCTAGGACCTGAAGGTAAACCGATTGCGACTTGATCATCGCGCAATGGTGCAAATTGAGTGCCGTCGGCCAACTCAAAACCTTCGATAAGCATTTTAGATTGCGCTACCATCATATCCACAGAGCCTTCTGGTGCACTGCCTGGCAGGTATGGGTTTGGCAAACCGCCGTTGTTATATAACTGGACGTGAAGCAAGTCGAGCGTGCTGCGTGTCTCGTTTATCACAGGAATGTAAGCTCCCCAAATACCGCTGTAAGCCACATAGCCGCCTTGAACATAAGGGTGCTCAGGCGCCATGGTTAGGTACATATCTCCACCCATGTTTTGCTCTATTTGAAGCAAAGCACGACCAAGGCGAGCTTGAATTTGCGAGCCATGAACTAAGTTAGAACCACTCTCTAAATCCACATCTAGACCATCAAAGCCCCACTCAGCGATAAGACCTGTTAGGCTAGAGACAAAGTTGGCTTCATCTTGGTCGGTATTCAGCGTAATCGTGCCTTCTGCGCCGCCAAGAGAGAGAACAAACTTCTTACCTTTAGCTTGAAGCGCTGCCATGTCCTGCTTGAATTGTGTTGGATCGAGTGCTGGACAATCGCTGTAAATATCGCCTGAATATAGATTAAAGTGCACAGTGCCATCACTGTTGCGATCATTTTCAGCAAAGGCAATATCAATCACATCCCAAGCATCTGCCATATCTGCTAGACGAATTGGACAGCCCGCACCATTTACAAAATTGTGCCAGTAACCGATGAGTTTATGGCGTTTCTCTACTTGCTCAACCACCGTTATTGCTGCGGCGTCAGACAGTGCATTGCTTCCTGACAAATCCACAGCTTGGGCGCTAACTGTAAAGTTACCAAGTGCAGTTGGTGTCCAGTTGGCTGTGTAAGGTGCTGTGGTATCGGTTGCAACAATAGAGCCGTTGATCATGAAATCAACGTGTTTAATGCCTGAAGTTAAAGACGTTGCATCGGCGCTTAATGCGAGACTTTTGCCTAATCCGACGGTTTGACCGCTGCTTGGTGAAGTCAGAGAGACGACCAAATCTTTATCGCTGACTTCCACACCAACCAGGGACTCTGACGTGTTGTTATCATTATCGGTTGCGACGGCTTTAAGCTGGTTAGCGCCAATAAGTGTGGCGTTCCAAGTAACGGAATATGGCGCTTGAGTGGTGACCCCTAAGCTGGTGTTGTTCGCAAAAAACTCAACTTGCGTGACTGTGCCATCAGCATCGCTTGCGTTTGCCGTGATTTCGTTATTGCTGCCAGCGAGCACGACTTGTCCATCCGTTGGTGCCGTAATGGTAACTTGCGGTGGTGTCGAACAAGCACCTAGGCCACTCCAAGCATCTTGCCAGTATAGCCCTTCACCAGGCTCGTAAGCCCATGTCGCATCCGAGGAGCACCAACCAGCAACATCACAACGATATTTTTGGTTGAAGTGAGAAACCAGGTCGCCAGCTTGATAACTTGTGCCTGCCACATAAGGTACTGCATCTGCACATCCGCCCGTTCCGGTTTCTGAATTACTAATAACCAGCGCTACTTCTTGGCTCATCGTTGCGAGGTTTGTATCATCAGTCGCTTGTGCTTTGAACGAGTATGTACCTGGACTAGCGGTCCATTGATATTCGTAAGGTGCGCTAGTATCAATGGCGACAGATTGATTGTTTACGAAGAACTCAACTTGTGTGACCACACCATCAATATCGTCAGCTTGAGCGGCTACGGTTAGGTTATCGCCTACATTAAGCACTTCTGTGCCTACTGGGCTTGTCAATGAAATGCTTGGTGGCGGTAATTCGACTTGTGGTTGAACTTGGATAGAAATCGTCGTGGTGCTAACAGCTCCCTCATTATCTGTCGCAATTGCGGTCAATTGCGAGATCCCTTCAATAGCTGTCCAAGAAGCTTCGAATGGTGCTTGAGTTACCACAGCAACGGTTTGGTTGCCTGCAACAAACTCAATTTGTGTGATTTGGCCATCTTCGTCAGCTGCGTTGGCTAACAAAGTGATCGCACTGCCTTCGGGAATTTGTGCGTTGTTTATTGGAGAGGAGAACGACACCGTTGGTGATAAATTGTTGCTTCCACCATCACATTGCCCTAACGCTTTCCATGCTTCCCAAGATCCTGAGTTGGTCACGGGGTCATTGCCTTGCGTCCAATATGCAGCCTCATAAGCGGCTCCTTGCGTTTTTACTAAAGCGCCCGATGTATAAGTCGCAGTGCTGTCCCAGTCGGGTAGACTTTGACAGTTATAGGCTTGAGCTTGGTAGCTGGCGCTGAGTGCTACAACCATCGCTCCGTGAAGTAGGGTGACCTTCATTTTCCTCTCCTTGAATCATGGGTATAAATGAGAACAGAGTAATAACTAGCTGATAAATAGACATTAGGGGGAAAAAGCGAAGCACAATATTCTGCTTTTCGACACAGTATCACGAGGAACAGTTCGTCCCTTACACCAGAGCTCATTATTTTTCGGCTCACTTCACGGCAGAAGGATTGGTAAAATTCAGCCACGTAAAACGAGCAACAGTCGCGAGGCTTTTGAGCGATGAATATGAGATGTACGTTAAAATTTACAAGCTGAATGACTATAAATTATTTCAACTGTCGAGGATTTAACCGAGGTACTCTTGTTGAATAGTGAATATTGCTATAGTGTACTAGTTAGCTAGTTCAATGATATTTTTGTGTGAGTAGTATGACACAGCAAACCTCTTCTCAGCCTCGCGAGCATTTTGGCTCTCGTCTCGGGTTCATCTTAGCTGCCGCAGGTGCCGCGGTTGGCCTTGGCAATATTTGGGGCTTCCCAACTCAAGCAGCCAGTAATGGTGGCGGTGCTTTCCTGTTAGTTTATTTGGTGATGATTCTTATCGTCGCATTTCCGATGCTGGTGGTTGAAATGGCGATTGGTCGCCATGGTCAAGCCAACCCTGTAGACAGTATGCGTGCAATCACAGATAACCCTACCGGTAAAAAGCTCGGCGGCATTGTGGGTTGGATTGGTTTAAGCGTACCAAGCGCTGTCTTAGCGTTTTATTCAATTGTTGGTGGTTGGTTGATCTGCTTTTTACTGGGTGCAATCACAGATCTAATGGGGTTAGAAGCTGCAACTCAATGGCTAAAGGGCTTTAGTGTTGAACGTAACTTGTTCGGAACCATTACTTTTTATGTACTGACGATTCTCATCGTACAAGGTGGCGTAAAACAAGGTATTGAGAAGTGGTCCACACGTTTGATGCCAGCATTGTTTGTTCTGTTTGCTCTGCTATTTGCTTACATCATGACGCAAAACGGTGCGATGGAAGGTCTGAAACATTACCTAGTGCCGGATTTTGAAAAGGTATGGGACCGCAAGTTGATTCTTGCTGCAATGGGACAGGGCTTCTTCTCGCTTACGATCGGTGGCTGCTCAATGTTGATTTACGGGTCTTACTTGAGTAAGAAAGAAAACCTACCAAAGATGGCGATGAACGTGACCATGGTAGATACTGCCGTTGCTTTCATTGCAGGGTTAGTGGTGATGCCAGCGATGTTTGTAGCAATGCAAAAGGGCGTTCAAATCTATGCAGAAGATGGCTCTCTCTTAAGCTCAGATACGTTAGTGTTTACGGTATTGCCACTAATGTTTGATAGTTTAGGTTTGCTTGGTCAATTATTCTCTATTGTGTTCTTCTTATTGCTGACGATTGCGGCGCTAACGTCTTCCATTTCAATGTTAGAGTGTCCAGTGGCTTTAGTGAGTGAGCGCTTCAATACTAAGCGCAGCGCAACGAGCTGGGTTTTAGGTGGTCTCATTGCCTTGTTCAGTGTGGTGATTGTTTATAACTTTGGCGCTCTGTTTGGTATGGTCGCGACGGTTGCTACTCAATATCTACAACCAACCGCTGCGCTCTTATTCTGCTTATTTGGTGGTTGGGTATGGAATCGCAACTCAAAAATCAAAGAACTTGAGCAAGGTTGCCCGGAGTTTACGCAAGGTTGGTTTGGTAAGTTATGGCCTGCGTATGTGAAGTTTGTATGTCCAATTCTTGTGGCGACAGTCATCTGGGCTTCATTTGGCTAACCGAGACGCCTATCGAATAAAAGAAAAGGGCTTGATGGTAACTCATCAAGCCCTTTTTGATATTGGTTATTCTCGTTTCGGTTATCCGCCAAGAATGGTGTTGATTAACGGAATTGTCCTGCTTCTGGAAGAAAGTCAAAACCAGCAGAAGCCAGTTTTGTCTCCAGTGCTGTGCGTTCGATATCGAAGAAAGCCACCAGTTTATCTAAGTCACCACCGAAGTCGTCGCGTAGCTTCATATTCACAATGCTCATCAGCATGACAGGATCCATGGATTCAAAGTTCGCTAGATTCATTACTTATCCTCAAAATCTGAAATCAGTAGGTTTGCCGCAGCAAATGCCGCTTTTTCACGCACTTCTTTAGGCAGGGACTCATCCGCTGCAACATCGTTCAGTGCTTTAACTGCACATGAAATTGCTTGGGGAATATAAGCTTGATCGCCACTACCAATCTGAGCATAAAGCTCACGAACCAGTTCACAACAGCCGTATACTTGCATGTTTTCTTTCCACTAAATGATAACTTATCTCAATATACACACAGCGGATTTGAAACTCAAAGTACAGAGTTGTTTTGGCTCAAGTTGAAGGTTTGCTTGAGCGAGATTTAATCACTGCATTTGTGCTTCTAACTGCTGGGTGACTTCTGGTGAAAGTTGAAGTTGTTTTGCTAGTTCTTGCAGATACGCTTTTTCCATAAAGTTTTGTTCATCAGCGACGATCAAAGACGCCAGGTAAATTTCTGACGCTTGTTGAGGAGAGGTCGCCTGATTAGCAATTTCAGCAGGATCAAGCGGTTTGTTTAACTCTTGCTGAACGAGGTGACGAACGTGCTCATCTGCGCCCATATCCGCGAGAGCTTGTTCAATGCGCGCCATTTCCTCTTCATCAACGTGACCATCAGCTTTTGCAGCTCCAATCATTGCTTTTAAAATTAAGACACTGTGTTTACTGTCATCGGGGTCAAAGGTTTCTTGAACACCTTGACCGGATTGCTTGGCTTGCCAGTCGTTATACACTTTGTAGGCCAAGGCTCCAAGCGCAGCTGCGCCACCGACTTTTAATGCGTTTGACCCTATTTTTTTAGTCATTTTTTTACTTTTCTTTGAGCCCATCAGCATACCGATGAGGCCTCCGCCTACAGCACCTGCTCCTAGCGTTTTTAGACTACTTGAATTTGATGAGGATTTGATGTTGTTGGTTTGTTTGCCCAATGCATCTGCACCTTGCTTAAGTAAGTCTGATTTGAGTGCTTGGTTTAGAAGACTTTTTAAATCCATAACTGACCTCCTTTAGATGATGAAATCAGTTTAATAGCAAGAAGCTGAACCAAAGATTAACAAAGTGAATAGTTCGAAAAAGGTGGAGGGAGGATGTTGAGCTGTAATAAAAAGGGCTGACCGAAGCCAACCCTTTTTAACTATTTGAAACTACTTCAAATGCGAACTCGTCTAGTGCTTACTTTAGTTGAGCTTTTACGTGCTCAACAATGTCAGTCATTGCGACTGCTGTTTTCTCACCAGTAGCACGGTTCTTGTATTCGAAGTTGCCTTCTTTCATTGAGCGGTCACCGATAATAATGGTATGCGGTACACCAATAAGCTCCATGTCAGAGAACATTACGCCTGGGCGTTCTTTACGGTCGTCAAATAGCACTTCGATGCCCATTGCCGTTAGCTCAGCGTACAATTTCTCAGCGGCTTCTTTCACTTCTTCTGACTTGTGCATGTTCATTGGAACGATCGCTACCTGGAATGGTGCGATTGCATCTGGCCAGATGATGCCGTATTTGTCGTGGTTTTGTTCAATAGCAGCCGCTACTACGCGAGTGATACCGATACCGTAACAACCCATTTCTAGGATGACGTTCTTACCATTAGGACCCAGTACACCACAGTTCATCGCTGCGGAGTAAGCGTTACCTAGTTGGAAGATATGGCCAACTTCGATACCACGCTTAAGCTGGATAATGCCCTTGCCACATGGGCTTGGGTCACCTTCCACAACGTTACGTAGGTCTTCAACTTGACCAAGCTCTACATCACGACCCCAGTTAATACCGAAGTAGTGTTTGCCATCGATGTTCGCGCCCGCACCGAAGTCGCTCATTACCGCAACGCTGCGGTCAACAATGAACGGCAGTTTAAGGCCAACAGGGCCTAGTGAACCAGGGCCTGCACCGATAAGCTCACGAATTTCTTCTTCAGATGCCATTTCCAATGGAGCTGCAACCTGAGGAAGGTTTTCTGCTTTCACTTCGTTCAGTTCATGATCACCACGAATAATAAGCGCGATGATTGGCGTATCAACTTCGTCAGATGCTTTCACAAACAGTGTTTTCACTGTTTTTTCAATTGGTAGTTCGAACTGCTCAACCAATTCAGCGATTGTTTTCGCGTTTGGCGTATCAACCAACGTCATTTCTTGTGTTGGTGCCGCAGCCTCAGAGGCTGGAGCTAGTGCTTCTGCTTTTTCAATGTTTGCCGCGTAATCTGACTCGCTAGAAAATGCGATGATATCTTCGCCGCTTTCAGCCAGTACGTGGAACTCTTGAGAGCCGCTACCACCGATAGCACCGCTATCTGCAAGTACAGGACGGTAATCCAGACCCATGCGATCGAATGCTTTACAGTAAGCATCGTGCATTGCGTCGTATGACTTTTGTAGTCCGTCTTTATCAATGTCAAAGCTGTACGCATCCATCATTGAGAATTCACGTGAACGCATTACGCCAAAACGTGGGCGTCGTTCGTCACGAAATTTAGTTTGGATTTGGTACAGGTTTAGCGGAAGCTGTTTGTAAGAGCTCACTTCATTGCGAACAAGGCTAGTGATCACTTCTTCAGCGGTTGGGCTAAGTACAAACGGACGAACATGACGGTCAGTAAAGCGAAGTAGCTCAGGGCCCATCTTTTCGCTGCGGCCTGTCTCTTCCCATAGTTCAAACGGCTGAACAACGGGCATCAAAGTTTCGACTGCGCCTGCATTGTCGATTTCTTGACGAACGATGTTTTCGACTTTACGCAGTACACGTAGACCAGTAGGTAGCCAGGTGTATAAACCTGAAGCCAGCTTACGGATCATACCTGCACGTAGCATGAGCTGGTGGCTCACTACTTCTGCGTCGTTTGGAGTCTCCTTCAGAGTAGAAAGAAGATAATTACTGGTACGCATTAAATTTATCCGTTTATTTAAGTTAGATACTCAAGCTTGAATAAGCAGGAGTATGGGAGTTCCCTAAAGGGAAATTTGTTAGCCGTCTATAATATCAGCCAATTGCGTTTGTCAAAAGCTTTCAATAGCGGTAACCGTTATTAAGTTGCTTGTTGCTGTGAACTTTACGTTCAAGTCGAACAAATTTACCGCATATTCTTTGTCGTCCGGCTTGTTTTTCTTATATGCAGGGCGAGGATCTTGTGCCAGAACTTGTTCAATGACTGATCTTACATAGTCAGTATGGGATCGATTTTTTATCGTTGCTAATGCTTGAGCAGAAAAGGTGACTTGTGACTTTTCTGGCTCTTGGTCTGCGTATCCGCCTTGTGCTTCCGAAATAGAATCCGAATAGGGGATGTAAGGCTTAATATCCACAATCGGTGTCCCATCCACGAGATCTACACTGCCTAAATTAAGATAGATTTGATCGCCTTGCTTAGTGACTCCTTTCACTTCAACGGCTGACATTCCGATTCCGTTTGGACGGAAAGTCGAGCGCGAGGCAAAGACACCAATTCGTTCATTGCCGCCTAATCGTGGCGGACGTACAGTTGGTTTCCAACCAGCTTCCAGATTCTGATCAAATAGAAACAACAACCAAACGTGAGAGAACTGTTCTAGCCCACGCACTGCTTCAGGGCTATTTGCTGCACCTAACAGTTTTACGCGTGCTTTAGCCTCTGGTACTAAGCGTGGTTGGCGCGGAACTGCAAACTTTTCTTTGTACGGTGTCTCAATGACGCCGATGGGTTCGATGGAATACATGGTGGACATCTTTAAGAATTCATTGAGATGAAAAGTATCACAAATTTCTCTTGCTTTTCTTGTTGATAATGATTATTAATCAAAATGTTATAACATAACAATTTAATTAAAAGGAAAAGTATTATGAAACCAGGAATCCACCCTGAATATCGTCCTGTGGTGTTCCACGACACCAGTGTAGATAAGTACTTTGTCGTTGGTTCTACGTTGAAAACGGAGAGAACCATCGAATGGAAAGATGGCAAAACTTACCCTTACTTTACGTTAGATGTGTCGTCAGCTTCTCACCCGTACTACACCGGTAAACAGCGCGTTGTACAAACCGAAGGTCGCATTGCGAACTTCAACCGTCGTTTTGGTCAATTTAAGAGCGAAAAGGAATAAATCATGAAGGTAGTAAAATCATTAAAAAGTGCAAAAAGTCGTCATCCGGATTGTCAGATTGTAAAACGGAGAGGGCGTCTTTATGTCATTTGTAAAACGAACCCGAGATTCAAAGCTGTGCAAAAGTAATCAACCTGCATATATCTAACTTATGGTTTTGTTTAATTGATAATGTTGAGTTAATTATCTTACATGGATGAAATATCTACATTTTTATTCAATGTTGGTTATAAATGCCTCTGTTCGTCACAGTTTGTAACATTTAGGGCTTTTATTTGACCTTCTACTCAAGTACCCTTCGCACGCTTTTTGACATTTTTGTCACATTTGCATAGGAATAAAAACAAGGAGGGAACAGATGAGTTCATCTGATTCAATTAAACAAAACTCGCCTAAGAAGCCGCTGTTTACGCGCTTTTTGGATACTGTCGAATATTTGGGGAACTTATTACCCCACCCGATCACACTATTTGCCATTTTCTGTTTAGCCATTCTGGTGATGTCGGGTATTGCAGGATACTTCGAAGTTTCCGTAGTTGACCCTCGTCCTGAGGGTGCAAAAGGTCGTGCCGCGGATGGCATGATTCATGTCGTTAGCTTGCTTAACGCTGATGGCCTTGAACTAATCGTTACCAATCTAGTGAAAAACTTTGTCGGCTTTGCACCTTTGGGTACGGTATTGGTTGCGATGTTGGGTGTTGCTATTGCTGAATACTCAGGCTTGCTATCTGCAGCAATGCGTGGCTTAGTCATGGGTGCATCACAACGCATGGTAACAGTGACGGTCGTTTTCGCGGGTATCATTTCAAATACGGCATCAGAGCTTGGCTATGTGGTACTTATTCCACTGGCTGCAATGCTGTTCCATTCTTTAGGTCGTCACCCACTTGCCGGTCTTGCTGCGGCGTTCGCTGGTGTATCTGGTGGTTACTCAGCAAACCTACTTATTGGTACGGTTGACCCGCTGTTGTCAGGCATTACTGAAACGGCGGCGCAAATGATTGACCCAACTTACACTGTTGGTCCAGAAGTTAACTGGTACTTCATGTTTGTGTCGACATTCTTCATTGCAATCACAGGTGCGTTTGTTACTGAAAAAATTGTTGAGCCAAAGCTTGGCAAATACAGTGAAGAAGAAGCCTCAGAAGATTTGTCGAACGACAAAATGGGTGGCTTAACAGACATTGAGAAGAAAGGCCTAAAACTAGCAGGTGTTGCTGTACTGGTTGTTTCAGCGCTGCTTGCTTGGACGGTTGTTCCAGAAGACGGCATTCTACGTTCTGATGCAGGTACAATTGCAGGTTCACCATTCCTGAAAAGTATCGTGGCATTCATCTTTGTGTTCTTTGCTATTCCAGGCTTTGTGTTTGGTAAAGTTGTTGGCACGATGAAGACGGATCGCGATGTAATTGATGCAATGGCGAAATCTATGTCTTCTATGGGCATGTACATTGTATTAGTTTTCTTTGCGGCTCAGTTCGTTGCTTTCTTTAAATGGACTAACTTCGGTCAGGTATTCGCGGTTGCTGGCGCTAGCTTCCTGCAAGAAATTGGCTTAACTGGCCCAATGTTGTTCTTTGCCTTCATCCTGATGTGTGGCTTTATCAACCTAATGATTGGTTCGGCATCGGCACAGTGGGCAGTAACGGCTCCGATTTTTGTTCCTATGTTGATGCTTGTTGGTTATGCACCGGAAACGATTCAGGCTGCTTACCGAATTGGTGACTCGACGACAAACATCATTACTCCAATGATGAGCTACTTTGGTTTGATTCTTGCCGTAGCGACTCGTTACATGAAGAACTTAGGTATCGGTACGCTGATCGCGACCATGCTACCTTACTCAATCTGCTTCATTGTAGGTTGGAGTGTGCTGTTCTACCTATGGGTATTCGTATTTGGTTTACCAGTAGGCCCTGGCGCAGCAACATACTACACACCGTAGAAAACGGTTACCTCACACAGCTCCATTATAAAAAGCCTGCGAACGTCGCAGGCTTTTTTATCGATTGAGACTGTGTACGCAGGCTTACCTGATTATAGATGTCGGTTTATAGCTGAAAACGCATCAACAAAGGGCGATAAAAGTGCTGAGTGAGCCAGCATAAGCTTTTCCAAATTATGCGTTTGTACCAAGGTAAGTGCGCAATATAAACATAGCTAAATTCAATTTCTGGCCGGGCTTTTCTGTTGCGTTTAAAAGCCGGAGCGCCTGAGCTCATATTAAAGCGACGCTGGTATATCATTGCATGGCGGATGGTGTAGGCCGATATTCGACGATACAATGCGAGGCGTTGTGGCTTATTGGTATCGTAGCCAAAAATTGGGCAAGTCATATCATTATCAATTTCTACAATGCCTAACGTAGCCAGCATCTCTTCTTGATAAAACAGTCCCACTAACTTTACTAATTTGTTCTGGCTCGCCTGTTTTAAATATTGGGTTGAAAACTGGATGTTATTGAGGCTGTATTTATCAAGGTAAAGCATGTCATATAACTCTTTGGCACGCTGAAACTCTTCATCAGTGGTCAGTGGCCTAAACTGCCAATCTTTATCATTAAGCAGTTTGAAGTCTTTCGTTAAATCTCGGTTGAAGCTGAACGCTTGCCAATCATCAAGTAAATACACTTGTCGTGTTACCAAGCTTTGCCATTGCTGCTGCTCTAATCGCTGAATAAAGCGTGATTGTCGACGTTGGTTAATGGAGCGAAGTACCAAGGGAAAGGTGGGGTATTGATCGAGTGCGACGCGACGCAGTTCATCGAGATTTAAGGCTGCCCATTGTTCGCTATACATATTGGTGGACAAGCACTGATTGTTGAGAGTTTGGACTTGATCCAATCCAGCCAATGATAAGATTGGTTTAGTCATATTAATAAGTAACTTACATACCCATCGAACAGCCACATTTTTGACTTTGTGAAGCTCTTCTTCGGCGTAGCCACTAAGCAGTGTCATAGGGGAGACTGCATAACAGTTGTTTGGTATTTTTGGTGTTACGGAGTAAGGAATGGCAACATCATCGATATAGTAGCAACCAAAGCTTGCTGTGCATTCATCAATAGGATTTGACTGCATAAGAGTGATAAAGGTTTGATGCCATTCTTGAGAGGAAAGTGTCATGAGTTCAATGCCTCTCCATTCCACTCAATATCAACGGTAGAAGCGTCGCTCCACTTCGTCTTGTTCTGCCTAGCTAACCGGAGTAATTCAAACATACTCCGGATTTGGCTCCCGACCGGTAAGTTATGCTGTTGCATCACATTCACTCCAGACCACCAATCTTGCCAAGTTCGAGCCTTAAATAGGGATAATCCACCTTCCGCGATGAGTGTTATTGGACCTAAATGATGCAATCGCTGCTCGGAAGGACTGGTAAACTCCATATTAGGAAGCAGTTGGTTGCATCGAGACGAGAGTAGGTGCAAACCACTGGTGGCTCTTGGGTTACATTCAATCACGTAGAGTTGATCTTGTGATTTGATGAAGTCAAACGACACTTGCCCATGATAAGTATGACGTTTACCAAAAGCTGCGATAAATCTATCTAGTCGTTCGCACGAGATCGGCTGAAAAGCACTGGCGGCCGAGCCGTTTACACAGTATTTCGGCACATAAGCTTGGTGTGCTTTAAGGTCACCATGTTCAAAAATGGCATAGTTACACACCGGAGTCCCATGGATTTTTTGTTGCTGAACCCAAGGGAAAAGGGGCGATATCGTGGCGGCAGAAATAGACTGAGTCGTCACATCTCTTATGATTTGCCCGCCAAACCGAGAGTAAACGGGCTTTAGAACGGTTCTCTTATTAATTTCAATCTCACTTTTATCAGCGACCAAACGAGTTCTTGGAAGTGTGATTTCTGGCAAACCTTGAAGCTGTTCAAAGACGGTCAACTTGTTGTGCAGGGCATTGAGTAGTCCCACATTGGGCAGAAAAAAATCTACTTCTGGGCATTGTTTGGCAACATGAGCCAAGTAATAAACTTCTTCACAAGTGGGTATCACTATATCAATACGCATCTGAGTAATGATTTTTAGGATCTGCTGTTGATAGGTGGGAAACGCAAATCGAGGCGAAGCGGTGGGGATATAAGACTCGATACCTCGCAAAAACGATCCTAGAGTTTTTTTTAGCGAATCGGTGAGAATTACGTCATGTCCATGATGCATACACATGGTTGCCCACTCTAGTGCAACTGGTGCTCGGGCTCCGGTGATTAAGACCCGCATATGTTCACCACACGTCGTTGTTTATTCATTGGTGTCCAAATAGGCGCAGGGCGGTAACTAAATCTGACAGGATCAAGCCGCAATTGGTCAAACAACTTTATCAAGGCTTGATGTATAACCCGATGGTGGTGAACATCCGCTTCAATTTGAATGGCTTGTGACCCTGTTTGGGTGATTCGGTAATCCACGCGACTTTGGGCGGATAGTGTTATAGCGCGGTAGATGAGATCTGGTAACACCGTCACTGGGACGTGGTTTGCGTTTAGCGTGAGGCGATCACCACATCGTCCGGCAATCGCGCCAAGAGGTTCAAATACGCCATTATCCTGTTTATTCTCAATAATATCGTCGAGCTGATAACGAATAATGGGCTGAGTTTTACGACGAAAATCGGTGATAATTGGGCTGTAATGAGTACGTTCGGTATTCAGCCAATGTTTTTCGATGTAAACAACATCTTGATTCCAGCGCATTTGTCCATGCTGATCAGTACATGCAAGAAAACCTTCGGTACATTGATAGACTTCATGGAGTTCGCTGTCGAACCGTTGAGAAATAAAGTGACGGTCACTCTCAGTTAGGACTTCTGCACCAGAAATGATCCGCTGTGGTTGAATTTCGGGTTGACCAAATTGACCGCTGAACTGGGCACAGAGCTGAAGAGCTTGCGCACTACCAACTAAAAGCGTGGGTTGGAACTCATCTAGCTCTTTTATCCATTCTTGGTAAGGTTTAGTTAAATCCGCATAAAAGAATGTGACAGGGCCTTTCGCGACGGATTTATACAGTGGGCTGTTGGCGCGCAAGGCTAGCGCAATTCGGTGCTTTTGCCATAGGTTGGGCAACAGGCGAGCCAATATATTGCCAGCCCACAGTTGCGTTTCCTGTTTGTCAGCAAGAAACAACCCGCGCATGCCTGATGTGCCCGAAGAAAGCCCAACAGTAACATCGCCAACTTTCGAAGCGGGGAAGTTGCGTGACTGTTCTGCTTCGAGTGCTTGTTGCATTAGCTGTTCAGCATCTAAGCCTTTCGTATTCAACTCCGAGAGGTTCTCCATCATGGTTTGCTTATTCATGATAGGGAAATCACTGAGTGGTGCACCTTGAAGTGAGCGGTAATACGGTGAATGACGGCATACCCAATCCAAGTGTTGCGTTAAGTGTTGTTGCTGCCATGTTTCGACTTGTTCCCTTGAGCCGAAGGGGCGGTAGCGGGTTCGCCAGAATTCTGAGATAAGCGTTCTCACTTCATCCATCCTTCTTTGATTAGCTGCTGGATAGTTTCCTGACAATGTGAAGGCACGAAGCGAACAAAGTGGTGGGTTTGTTGGTAGCAACTTCTCAACTCGGAGAGGGTGTTTTTATATGCTTTTGTATCATCGCAAAGCATGTTCGCCAGCCAATGTTGATCGATATTTTCACTCAAGCTCTCGATTAACCAGCACGCATCGGCGAGTAAGAACAGCCAACTTTGGTCTCTTTTAATTAGCAAGCCCACTTGACCCGCAGCATGGCCTGGCAAGCTAACCATATAAATAAATCCATCGTCGAACATGTCTTTACAGAGCAAATTAACACCTTGGCACTGAGGAAGAATTTGGCTGATTGGTACAGAAAAATCCCTATGAATTAATAAGTTAGGTTCAAGCTGTGGAGGAAGTAGAGCTTTTAGGTATCCTTTTCTTACGCCTCCAATTCGACCACTTTTAATAATTGCATCTACCCCTTTTTGTTGGCAATGCAATTGAGAGTGGGAAAACTCAGACACGGCAGCAATGTGATCAGCATGGAAGTGGGAGAGCACTAAGTGTTCAATATCATGAGGTTTGAGACTTTCTTTTGCTAACTGCGCAACAATTCCGTGTTCTTTTTTATAGCGACAAGGTGTTGTCCAAGCATAAAAACGTTCAGGGAAGGGACGAGTCGCGCTAAAAAAATGCTCGTGATATCCCGTGTCGAACAGGATGTTGCCTTGCGTTGGGTGCTGAATTAACGCAACGGCTGCCGGAAATGCTCTAGGCTTGATACCAGAACCTGGTTTGACAACAAAGCCTGGGTGTACGCAGTGTCCAGCCTCAAAGATTTTTATTTTTAGACCAGTTTGCATACTGCTGTATTCCTTCTTGAATTGAAAAAAGCGGTTGGTAATTCAGTGTTTGTTTCGCCTTGCTGATATCCAGAGTTTGATGATAGTTAAACAATCCTGCGCTGTATGAGGTGAGCCTTGGTTCTGGCTGATGTGGTAAGTGCCTTCGTATTTGCTCACTGAGCTTTAATAATGGTGATACCACACCGTATGGTAATGATTGTAACGTTACTTTTAGGTTTAACCCCTCACATAAAGCTTGCAGAACAGTCTCAATTGGCATTGGTTCGTTGTTGGAAATGTTGAACACATCACCATGCTGAAGTTGGTCTGCCTGAGTGCAAGCGAGCATCGCTGCATGGGCAACATTGTCGACATAGGTCAGATCAACCACAGGATTTCTACCCGATGGCAGAAGCAGAGTGTTGTTTTTTATCGCCTTAAGCACTCTTGGGATAATCGCGCGATCATTGGGTCCAAAAATGCCACGCGGTCTTAAAATGATCGCTTTACTTCGACCTTTTACGGCTTCAATTTCTGATAGATATTTTGTGTGTGCGTAATCATTACACCAGTATGAAGCTATGGCGTCGGTTTCTCGAATATTCCAACGGTCTTGATGGTCAAAGTAGACGCTGGTGGACGAAATATGGATAAAACGCGAGATTTGATGCGTATTAGCCGCATTGACGAGGTTTTTGGTGGCATCTACATTGGCTTGATAAAACGCCTGCCACTTTCCCCATGGGCTTGAGAAAGCGGCACAATGGATGATTGCATCCATACCTTGGCATACCGCATGAACTGCTGAGTGGTCTCTTAAATCGACTATATGGGGGATAACATCGAATTGCTCGGCGAGTTGTTTAGCGATGACTGTATTTCGTGCTGTAAAGTGCAGTTCATGCTGCTGGTGAAACATTCTCAGAATTGCACTACCCAACATCCCGCTGCCACCAGTGACCAATATCTTCATAGTTTTAGCACTCCCATCCCTAGTGACAACCCTGCGGCGGTGCCAGCTAATAACACATGTTTTCCTGCGGCTTCCGGCTGATTACGCAGCCAGTGTAAGTTAATTGGGAGTGAGGCGGCGACTTGGTTTCCCAAAGTCGAAAAGTGATTAACGGTTTTATCTGTTGGTAGCCCGGTGAGTGAAGGCAGTTTTTTTAATCCATGCGCGCTGGCTTGATGAGGAAGAAAATAATCAATATCGCCGAGTGTTACCGGAGAGGCGTCAAACCCTTTTTTTAGAAACGCTGGTAAGGCTTTACGCACATGTTTAAAGAGTGCTTTGCCCTCCATCTCAAACTGGCAACTTTTTAAATAGGCTTGATGCTCGGAGGTATGCGGATTGATATGACTACCTCCGCCCTTAATTTGACAAAATGAATACCCGGTATGATGCGTTTCAAAGTGACTGGTGAGCAATCCATCATCGTCGTGTTCTTCGAGCAAAAATGCGGCGGCACCGTCCGCGAATAAGGTTGCAACTTCTGGTTTGAGCGTAAAATTTCGATTCAGTGTGATGCCAGTGGCGAGTTCGCTGGTGACAATAAGAATCCGACGGTACCGTTTTGCTAAGAATAGACTCTGAGCAAGATCAAGCGCAGAGAGAAAGGATAAACAGGTGCTGTTCAAATCAAAGCTTTCTAGCCATGTTGGAGCGTCTAACGCGGCGAGAACCGCTGAGGCGTCGTAGGGTAGAGACTGGTGGTGTGTGCCGCTAGCGTAGATAAGAAGATCAACGGAGCTTAAGGTATGTGTGTTTCCTAAACACTGCTCTATTGCCTGCATTGCCATGTAAATAGCGGTCTCTTTTGTATTGGCTACATGACGATATTCAACGTCGAATTTATTTCGGCAGGTCCCTGGCGCTAATTTTAGGAAGCGATCCATCTCTCGATCAGACCATTGATTCGTTGGCAGGTAGCTTCCACTGGAAACGATGTTAAAGCCCATTATTCTCTATACACTTATTAAAAAAGTCGTTCAAAATAAACCACGTTGCATATTGAAGCTATGGCGAGCGAGATGAAAAACAAACAGAACAAAACAAATGGGAGTAAGAGCACGCTTTGGGTGCAATGCTGAGAATGAATTTTCAGGAATGAGCCAGGCTTTTATTTGCTGGCTCAATTTGAATAGAGTGAGGGTTACTTCTTAAATTTCGCCAAAATACGATCCAAATGGTTTGCAAATTCGCGTCGATCGGTTTGAGAAAGCGCGGCGGGCCCTCCAGTCTGAATTCCGCTTGAACGCATGGTTTCCATAAAGTCGCGGATATTTAGGCGAGCTTTGATGGTGTCTTTTGTATAGAGCTCGCCACGAGAACTGAGGGCTTGAGCGCCTTTAGAGATAACCTCATCTGCAAGCGGAATATCTGACGTGATCACCAAATCGTTGGCTTCTACACGCTTGACGATTTCGTTGTCTGCGATGTCAAATCCCGCAGGGACTTGTAGCGAGTGGATGTTGTCTCTTTTCGGCACAGGGACAATGTGGTTAGCGACAAACGTACATTCAATCCCCGTACGCTCGGCGGCACGCACAATGGTTTCGCGAATAACTTTCGGACACGCGTCTGCATCTACCCATAACTTCATGATGATTTCTCACTGAGTTTCGCTTCTAACTCTTCAATACGAATGGCTAGCATTTTTACGGTGCGTTCTAGGGCTTCAAGACGATCATTATCGGTGTGGTGCTGCGCTGCGATTTCAACCTTGGGTACGCGTTGAGCACTCTTCCAACTTTTTATTGCGGTGATTAACGCTGGCATTGGAACTGGCGTTTTCAATCGTGCTTTCACTAACGCTACGGTTGGCTCTTTTCCTTGTTGTTGCAACTGTTCCATTGCCGCTTCTAATTCTTTAGTAACGTCTTGAGTTAACATTTTTAATCCTTAACAACGATATATCTATCATCATACGTTGAGTGCGCTGATTTGGCGAATGGCATTTTGGAGAGTGTAGTGTGAGAGATCTCTTACATAGGTTGTGAGAGAAAACGATTTCGTAAGCGGAAAAAGAGAAGATAAAGAGCTTAAGTTTATGATAAGTAATGATTTAACAACTTGTTAACCAATGTGAGGGCCAAATATTTATCTTGGATAGATTGTCTATTTTTGGAAAAGGCGTAAATTGAGAGTTGTCAGCAGGAAGCAGACATGGAACAGGAAAGCACCAAGGATTTGGTTATCGTCAGGAAGACGATTTGGTTGGTCAGGATGATTAATCAAGCATGGAGCGTAGGACATTGTAAGGATACGATCATCAATAGGATGTTGATGACTAAGGATAGACAATGGACCCCTCTAGGATTGAGGTTATGGACAGCATCAGGAAGATGCAAGGGACACCGCTCAAGGAACAAGTGACGTGTGCTAACGAGGAATGTTAGCAGTCAGGATGATAAGGACACCGCTAGGACGGCGACGTAAGGAATAAGCTGACGGAATCAGCCACTATTATGGATGATGCATGGAGCACTTTTAGTAGCCGGACTGCTGCGAGTAAGACCATGACCCCGATACTTATGTGTCGGGGTCTTTCTTATATAAAAACGATATCCAGTGTTTTCATTGAATTAAGCATCTCGATGTTATTTGGGGATATCAATATCACAAAATATATAAATTCCTAATAACACTTAATAAAAAACAACTCAGATCAATATCCTTTCCAACCAGTTGGTTTAACTTTCGGCTTCTCTACAAGGTGTTATGCCCGCAATCATTGAGCATGTTCAGCTCATCGAGTTTGTGATCTGCGGATAGATTAAGTTTGTTGTAATCAAGGAACAGATGTGGCCATAGTAACCAGAAGAATGCTTCTTCTACCCTACAATGAGTCGTTGCAACTAGAATTCGTCATGCTGAATTGCTGTGCGAAAAACCGTGCTGAATTGAATGGTCCGTATACAGTTGCGTCTGCCAAACAGATGTTTGAGAAAATACTGGATGATGAGAACATTTATAGTATGGCAGTGCTAGAGAGCACCAGTCGTGACTATATGGGGCACGTGTTCATTGCTAATCTCGATTCCGAACCTGAATTAGGGTTTATTTTTGATAAATCATATTGGGGTAAAGGGTTAGCAACAGAAGCACTAAAAGCATTTTTCCCTAAAGCGTGCCGTGAGTTGGGCTTGAATAAGGTGAAAGCTAACGTGAATAGCAATCATCAGGCTTCTATGGCGGTACTGAAAAAGCTGGGATTTGTTAAAACAAAAGAAAGTAAGGATGTATATGGTCCTTACTTTGAAATGGAATTTACAAGCGATGCGGTGGTAGGTGAAAGTTCTGCGGCCTGAAACCGACCATGGTTAACTCTCCTTGGTAGCAATCGTCACCAAGAGATGAAAACTCAAATTGATACACCGTATGCCAACGCCAGACTCCGTCTGGCGTTTTTAGTTTATGGGCACCAAAGGCGATGCTGATTAATTGGAGATCCAATTGCTCACATTTACGCGTGATGGCCGCTTTTGCGAGTTCGGCTTGGCGACGCTGTTGCCAAAACAGGTAACAGAAAAAGCAGAGCCCTAAAATTGCTAAAAGATCACCAATCATTCCTGAACCTTTCTTAGCTTTTTGTTGCTTGTTGTAAGCTTACTAGCGCATTTGCTAGTTCCTCTGATGGGTTTGAATGCAGCAAAGGCAATAACACCATTCTTAACTCTGGCAGCATCACTAAATCGGCAAATAACTGATTAAATAGGGCTTGATTACCGGTTTGAGCTAAACGCAGCAAAAACTGTTCTGCTACCTTTTCATTGGCGAGTAAGTGCCAAGCGCGACCCGCAACACCAATCAAAACCTCCTGATGGCTTAAACGAGGGCTATGCAATATCGCATCTAATACTGGAGAGGCGACTTCTGTTGGTGCACCAGCAAGGGCTCGGATAAGTGCTGAAAGTAGGAAGAGATCAGGTTCGCTACTTGCGATTTCTTGCTGTGCCTTTTCCGCGATACGTTCTGCTAAACGCTCTTGAAGCTCTACATGCTCAAGCGCACCTAATAGGGCATAAAGTGGCTCATTTGGTAGGTGGTTCAACGCTTTGCGTATCATTACCCCGTTTTGCTCTTTGTCCAGGCGAGCGGCTATGTCTGTGATACCTTGCAGACCTACAGTTTGCCAATTATCCCAGCCTAAACCTCCAGAAAAGTAATGCTGGGTATGCTCGTAATATTGGCTGGTAGGAAGATTGAGGTTTGCGCGGACCTGGCTATGAAACACGGCCATTTTATCTTCGGAAGGTTTGAAAGTGTATGGGTTGTTAGACAGCTTTTGCTGTTGCTCTTCAGTGATATCATCATTGAGGCGTGTTCCCATAGCCTCCACTACGTATTTAATGAAATTGCCGATATCCGCTTGCTTTAACAAACCGCGCTCGTCCAATTCAAACTTTAGAAACCAAATCCAAGGTTGCTTTTGTTCATTCCAGTACGCGATGGCAAGGTGTGCTTTACGTTGCATTGGAAATGGGTAAGGTGCTTGACCTTTTTCTACATCGGTAAACTCTTTCTTAGCGATGGTTTTGATACGGCGACCAAGATCGAAGATTTGATAATCACAGTGGCTGTTGTTCAACAGTTGAGTGAGGGTTTGAATGTTTTCCATTAAATACGACGTCCTAACGTTCTTTTCACAAGAAATGGTATCATTCTCGGCTAATTCAAGGTTCGAGATAGAATTAATGGTAACAAATACTCAATTGGTCGACTTACTTCACCAACTTGAAGCGCAGCTTAGAGAGCATAACTTATGGCAATATACTATGCCTTCAGAGCAAGCCTTACAAAGTACGGAGCCATTTGCGATTGATACATTGCACCCTCATGAGTGGTTGCAGTGGATCTTTATAGCCAGAATGCACGCACTAGTGAAAAATAACCAACCATTGCCAAGAGGGTTTTCTCTCGAGCCCTATTTTTCAGAAGCGTGGAAGCAGGAACCGCAGTTCGCCGAGCTGCTTGTTACAATCCGAACCATTGACGAACTGTGTAAGTAAACGAATGCTAGAACAAGAAATAGCGCGATCTTCAGAACCAGTTGAGCTGGAGATCGTTTATCAGGATGAATATTTTGTAGCGGTCAACAAGCCTGCCGGCATGTTAGTGCATCGCAGTTGGTTAGATAAACACGAAACTCAATTTGTCATGCAAACTTTGCGCGACCAAATTGGTCAGCATGTGTTCCCATTGCATCGTCTGGATCGTCCAACATCTGGTGTGCTCGTGTTTGCTTTGTCGAGTGAAGTCGCATCACAAGTCATGCCGATGTTTGCTGAACATAAAATGGAAAAGACATACCACGCGATAGTACGCGGTTGGATTGAGGAAGAGGGCGTCTTGGATTACGCACTCAAAGTGGAGTTAGACAAGATTGCTGATAAGTTCGCTTCACAAGAAAAAGAAGCGCAAGAAGCGGTGACGGAATATAAGCCGTTGGCTAAAGTGGAGGTTCCCTATTCGACGGGTAAATTTCCTACAACGCGTTATTGCTTAGTTGAGATGAAACCTAAAACGGGGCGTAAGCACCAACTTCGTCGTCATATGGCACATCTACGCCATCCGATCGTGGGTGATACAACGCACGGGGATGGAAAGCACAACAAGCTGTATCGCACAGAGTTTGATTCTCATCGTTTGCTACTGCATGCTTCAGAGTTACGGTTTGTCCATCCATTTACCGATCAAGAGATTGTCATGACGGCCAATCTTGATGAAACTTGGCAGCAATTGTTTACTCGATTTGAGTGGGATGAACCGATAATCGGCGCAGTTAGATCTAGATAATGATTGAGTACAAATAAAAAGGGTTAGCATCAATGCTAACCCTTTTTAATATTTAAGACTTAACGTTTTACTTTAGTTTTTCAAGATCCGCTTCGATCTCTGCGATCTTGCTCGAAACGACTTTTTCTAAATGACGAAGGTCTGAAAGAATTTTCTCTTTTACATCAACCTCAGGTTGTTTCGTTGGCTTAGTGATTTTATTCAGTTCATCAATGACTAATGTGAGGTTACGGTTGATTTCCGTTACTTCTTTATATTTGTGACTGCCACTGTCCACAAGAACATTTTTGATTTGGCGCGGGTATTTGAATTTAACGCTTTTAGCGAACAGTTCGCCTTTTTGCTTGTGGAAATAGATCTTGAGTACGTCTTTGTGTGCTTCTTGGCGTAGGGAATAACGTTCAATCTGCTTAGGGTCGTGAATACCCAAACCAGTGAGGTGGGGATACATAGGCTACCTCTATTACATCGAATTGATATTGATATAACTGTAGCAGCCTATGTATGAGCTAGATAGCTGATATTTAGCCAAAATGCTTAACTTGTGGGCAAGATCGCTCTCGCCCTGAACCGAAAAGATTGGCAGGTTTGATCTAAGCTGCGACCTCATCAGATAACTTTTCGATCAATCTCTCTCTTAGCTCATCCTGTTGTCCTTCACTTAATCTTCCCCCTGCATCACTGGTTAAAATAAACAAGTCTTCTGCTCGCTCACCAATGGTGGTGATTTTTGCACCATGAAGGTTGATATTTAAATCAGCAAACGTACGGCCTACTTTGGCCAACAGCCCTGGTGTGTCTAGCGCGACAAACTCCATTAAAGTGTGTTTTTTACCTTTGGTTGGTAAGAAGTCGACTTTGGTTTTCACGTTAAAGTGCTGAAGTTTGTTCGGAGTACGGCGCGTTTTAATCTTGGTTGGTCGGCCTGCCTCCAGTACATGAGTGAGGTGTTTAATCACCGCGGCGTGACGAGACTCATCGATCGCTTCGCCATGTTGATCGAGTACCATAAAGGTATCAATCACGTGCCCATCTTTGCTGGTCATGATTTGCGCGTCGTGTACATTAAAATTACGCCTATCTAACTCCGCCACGACTGTCGCAAATAAAGCAGGCTGGTCTTTCGTATATACAAACACCTCAGTGCCGCCACGAGTGGCTTTTTTACTGATTAATACCAAAGGCTTAGTCGGATCTTCCATGCGAAGTAAGTGTTCGCAGTGCCACGCGATTTGCGTATGGGTATGACGAAGGAAGTAGTCAGCTTTGAAGCGTTGCCACAATACTTCAATTTCGCGCGCGGCAAACCCCTCTTTGCGCAGCATTGCGGAGGCCATTTGTTGATTGTGGCGAATTCTCTCACGCACATCGACAGGATTCTCTAGGCCTCTGCGTAAAGCACGTTGCGTGGAGTAATACAGCTCCGCAAGTAAAGTTCGTTTCCACGCATTCCAAAGTTCTGGGTTGGTTGCACAAATATCTGCAACTGTCAGGCATACAAGATAATCGAGAGATTCTTCGTCTCTGACTTTTTTGGCAAATTCGGTAATGACATCGGGATCATAAATGTCTCGGCGCTGTGCGGTGACAGACATTAATAGATGATGTCTTACCAACCAAGCGACAAGTTTCGCTTCGGGCTTCGATAAACCATGCTCAATGCAGAAGTCGTACGCTTCTCCTTCACCGATAATTGAGTGATCGCCGCCACGACCTTTCCCGATATCGTGGAAAATAGCGGCAATAATCAGCAGCTCTTTCTTTTGCATCCGTGGGTAGACGTCACAGCAAATAGGGTGCTTCGCATGATTTTCTGGGTCACTAAAAGTGTTGATGTGTTTAAGTAAGCGAATACTGTGTTCATCAACTGTGTAGGCATGGAATAAGTCAAACTGCATTTGACCAACAATCTGACTCCATTGCGGTAAATAGGCCGCCATAACCCCTAATCGGTGCATTAGGCTGAATGCTTTGTGCAGAGCATTAGGGTGACGACATAACGCCATGAACTTTTCACGCGCAGCAGGAATGGTGTGCAAAAACTTGTTGAGCCGACGGCGAGCGGTGCGAAGTTGACGCAGCGTTGGTGGGCTCACCCCTTCAATAGTTGAGTCGTTAGCAATATGTAAGAACATATCCAGAATAGTTTCTGGGCGAGCTTGGAACAATGCGGGTTTCCGCGCTTCAATTAAAGAACCGCGACGTTGAAAGTCCGTATCGAGAATCTCGGCACTTTCTGTCGCCCCACCATTAATGATCGCTTGGTCAAAGAGTTTGAGTAGCATTTTATTGAGCTCTGCCACACGACGAAGCGTGCGGTAGAACTCTTTCATCATCATTTCTACGCCTCGATTGCCTTCTCCGACGTAGCCTAGATTTTCCGCAACTTGTGCTTGATGGGCAAAGGTCAAGCGGTTGTCATAGCGGCGAAGCTCCATGTGCAGAGCGAAACGTACTCGCCAAAGGAAGTCCTGACATTCAACCAATTCTCGGTATTCTGCGTCAGTTAAAAATCCGTATCGGCTCATTTCTAACAATGAAGTCGCACCAAAGTGACGTCGAGCGACCCAGCTTAATGTATGAATATCGCGCAGCCCGCCAGGGGTTGATTTAATGTCCGGTTCTAAGTTGTAGGTCGTGTCGTGGTAACGCGCATGGCGTTCGCGCTGCTCTTGAATTTTAGCGCGGTAAAACGTCTCACTTGGCCAGAAGGAGTCTGATAACACGACTTTCTTCAGTGCCTGAAAGGTGTCCTCGCTTCCACACAGCAGTCGCGCTTCTTGCAGGTTTGTCGCGACCGTTAGATCGGCTTTACCAATTTCAGCACATTCAGTAACGGTGCGAACAGCGTGTCCGACCTCGAGTTTTAAATCCCACAACAGCGTAATGAATTCGCTGATTTTTGCTTCTAACGCGGTTGGCAGTTTATTGTTCGACAGAATCAAAATATCGATATCGGAGAGCGGATGCAGCTCGCCTCGTCCGTAGCCACCAACGGCAACTAGGGAAATGTTGTAAATATCCTTGAAACCAAAATGTTGCCACAAACGATTGAGAAGCAGATCCATATATTCAGCTCTGGCTAAAACCAAGCTTGTTACCGGATGATGATTGAGAAACTCTTGGTTTTGATTAGAGCTAAACTTCTCTAATTCTTGTTTGAGTTCACCGATATTGATTTGTTCATCGGAAAAGGTAAGAGGGGACTGAAGTGTCATATTTGCCATCCGTGCAAGCTAATCTAATAACAATCTAACAAATTTGCGGCAGATAAAAAATATCCCCGCCGAAGCAGGGATATAGTAAACAACGAGTGGTCGTCAGCTTTACGCGTTTTTCATTAGGCGAGGAATCGTATCGTCGCTACGAAGCGTCAGTACTTCACAACCTTCTTTTGTTACTACAATGGTATGTTCCCATTGCGCAGAGTTCTTGCCGTCGCCCGTGTAAACAGTCCAGTCATCTTGTGCATCAACAGAGCAACCAAATTTACCAGCGTTAATCATCGGCTCAATAGTAAAGCACATGCCTTCTTTTAATACGCGGCGGTCTTTGTTCTTGTAATGAACCACTTGTGGTTCTTCATGGAACTCATCGCCGATACCGTGACCACAGAAGTCTTTCACAATAGAAAACTTGTTGCGAGGATTGTTCTTGTTGTTCTCTTTGATGTACTTCTCGATAGCTGTACCGATGTCACCAACCGTTGAACCTGGCTTAACGGTACGCATACCAACATACAGTGCTTCTTGAGCTACCATGCACAGACGTTTGTTTGCAGGCGAAACATCACCGACTAGGAACATCTTAGAAGTGTCACCATGGTAACCCTGGGGACGCACGCTCAGATCGGCATTCTCATCATTTGGAACGATTACGGTAATATCAACGTTTAAGATGTCACCATCTTTTAGTACCGCCGGCTTCATTTGGCCGTTGCTACCGATTTCGTCTTTTTCCGCTGGAATACCGTGGCATACGATATGGTTGATTGAAGTACAGATCGACTTAGGGAAACCATGGTAATCAAGCGGAGCAGAGTATGCGCCTTTTTCTAGAGCGTACTCATGACAGATTTTGTTTAACTCTTCTGTCGTCACACCAACTTTGATGTGTGGTTCGATCATTTCTAGAATCTCTGCGGCTAGCTTGCCCGCAATGCGCATGCGTTCTATTTCTTCAGCAGTTTTAATCTTGATTGACATTGGCTTTCTCTACTTATTCCTAAGCACGTAAACGTGCGAATGGCCGCATTCTATCAGACATCGGGGCGTTAACCCAAGTTAGATAGGAATATGCATCATTCTTAATTCGATCATATGTTTAAAGTTTTGCTTATAAATAAGAGAAAGTGGCACGGTGAAGAAATAATTTTTACTAGCCACAGTGAGCTAAAATATGGTATAAAGCGCGCCGGAATAGAGGACTGTTCTCTTCGCTTAGCAAAGTTAAGCGGCGAAGCAAGCTTCATCCGAATAACCTTTTATCTTTAAATCACACACATTCCGTCACATATTCCGGGGTGCTGAGCAGAAGCTTGGTCGGAGTTATGGGGAATGTGGAGGCCTAACCCCATAGAGGATTTTAAAATGGCAACTGTATCAATGCGCGATATGCTAAAAGCTGGTGTTCACTTCGGTCACCAGACTCGTTACTGGAACCCAAAAATGAAGCCATTCATCTTTGGCGCTCGTAACAAAGTTCATATCATCAACCTAGAAAAAACTGTACCAATGTTCAACGACGCTCTAGCTGAACTAGCTAAAGTTGGCGAGAAGAAAGGTAAGGTTCTATTCGTAGGTACTAAGCGCGCTGCATCTGAAGCTGTTAAAGAAGCTGCAATCGCAAGCAACCAGTTTTACGTAAACAACCGCTGGTTAGGCGGTATGCTTACAAACTACAAAACAGTTCGTCAGTCTATCAAGCGTCTAAAAGAACTAGAGACTCAATCTCAAGACGGTACTTTTGACAAACTAACTAAGAAAGAAGCTCTAATGCGTACTCGCGAAATGGAGAAGCTAGAGAAATCTCTTGGTGGTATCAAAGACATGGGCGGCCTACCAGACGCTCTATTCGTAATCGACGCTGATCACGAACACATTGCAATTAAAGAAGCTAACAACCTAGGTATTCCAGTATACGCTGTGGTAGATACTAACTCTAACCCAGACGGCGTTGACTACGTAATCCCAGGTAACGACGACGCGATCCGCGCTGTACAGCTATACCTGAACGCTGCTGCTTCAGCAGTATCTGAAGGTCGTAACAAAGACGTAGCTGCAGTTGCTGAAAAAGACGGTTTCGTAGAAGCTGAATAATAGCGGCTCTGTGTCACACTTGGTCTATGTGAAACCTTTGTGTAGCATAAACTAAGTTATAGTTAGCAATGGGGGCCGACAATGTTAGGCCCCTGTTTTTTACCTTATTTCGAATCAAACGAGGAAGACAGAATGGCAACTGTAACTGCTGCTCTAGTTAAAGAACTTCGCGAGCGTACTGGCGCTGGCATGATGGAATGTAAGAAAGCGCTTGTAGAAGCAAACGCTGACATCGAACTAGCAATTGAAAACATGCGTAAATCTGGCGCAGCGAAAGCAGCTAAGAAAGCTGGTAACGTTGCAGCTGAAGGCGCAATCATCATCAAAGAAGAAAACGGCGTTGCTGTTCTTCTTGAAGTTAACTGCCAAACTGACTTCGTTGCTAAAGACGGTAACTTCACTGCATTCGCAGAAGAAGTTGCAGCTGCAGCTCTAGCTTCAAAAGCTTCTGTTGAAGAACTACAAGCACAATTCGAAGACGCACGTGTAGCTCTAGTAGCTAAAATCGGTGAAAACATCACTATCCGTCGCGTAGAATACGTTCAAGGCACTGCAATCGCTTCTTACCGTCACGGTGAGAAAATCGGTGTTGTTGTTGCTGGTGAAGGCGACGCAGAAACTCTTAAGCACGTTGCAATGCACGTTGCTGCTTCTAAGCCAGAGTTCGTTAACCCAGAAGACGTACCAGCTGACGTAGTAGAAAAAGAGAAAGCGGTTCAAGTTGAAATCGCAATGAACGAAGGCAAGCCTGCTGAAATCGCTGAGAAGATGGTTGTTGGCCGCATGAAGAAATTCACTGGCGAGATCTCTCTAACAGGTCAAGCTTTCATCATGGAGCCTAAGAAAACTGTAGGCGAAATGCTGAAAGAAAAAGGCGCTTCAGTTTCTACGTTCGTTCGCCTAGAAGTAGGTGAAGGTATCGAGAAGAAAGAAGAAATGAGCTTCGCTGAAGAAGTTGCAGCAGCTCAAAAAGGTTAATCCTTAGAGACTGTATAAAGATTAGACCGTAGCCAAGGCTGCGGTCTTTTTATGAGCAGTGAACGATTAGCCGTGATGAATAGCCATAACTGAAGTTGTGTCTATTCATGACTGTTAATCAACAACTCTCTTTGGAAGGTAAACTCCATGACTACGAACCCTAAACCAGCGTATCAACGTATTCTATTAAAACTGAGTGGTGAAGCTCTTCAAGGTGAAGACGGTTTTGGTATTGATCCTGCGGTCCTTGATCGTATGGCACAAGAAGTTAAAGAACTGGTTGAACTGGGTGTTCAGGTTGGTGTAGTTATCGGTGGCGGTAACTTGTTCCGTGGTGCAGGCCTAGCTGAAGCTGGTATGAACCGCGTAGTTGGTGACCACATGGGTATGCTTGCTACAGTAATGAATGGCCTAGCGATGCGTGATGCTCTTCACCGTGCATACGTAAATGCGCGCGTTATGTCTGCAATCCCTCTAAAAGGCGTATGTGACGACTATAATTGGGCTGATGCGATCCGTGAGCTTCGCCAAGGCCGAGTTGTCATCTTCTCTGCTGGTACTGGTAACCCGTTTTTTACAACGGATTCTGCTGCTTGTTTACGTGGTATCGAAATTGAAGCGGATGTCGTACTAAAAGCGACGAAAGTTGATGGTGTATTTACTGCTGACCCTGTAGCAAACCCAGACGCAGAGCTGTATGATAAGCTATCTTATGCAGAAGTTCTGGATAAAGAGCTGAAAGTTATGGACTTGGCGGCGTTTACGCTAGCTCGTGACCACAAAATGCCAATCCGCGTATTTAATATGAACAAGCCAGGCGCACTACGTCGCGTGGTAATGGGCGAAGCAGAAGGCACGCTCATCAACGAATAAGCTTGGCTTAAGGTGCCACTCCAAAGCGTTAGGGTGGTGCTTGCTTTGCTCAACCGTTTTAGGCTTTCTTCAGGAAAGATGACATTTTTAAGGTGAAACTGTGATTAACGAAATCAAAAAAGACGCGCAAGAGCGCATGGATAAAAGCGTTGAAGCGCTTAAGAACAACCTTTCTAAAATTCGTACCGGTCGTGCACACCCAAGCCTACTATCTGGTATTTCTGTAGAATACTACGGTGCAGCAACACCTCTAAACCAAGTAGCAAACGTTATTGCTGAAGATGCACGTACACTTGCAATCACGGTTTTTGATAAAGAGCTGACGCCGAAAGTAGAAAAAGCGATCATGACGTCTGACCTTGGTCTAAACCCTATGTCAGCTGGCACTATCATCCGCGTTCCACTTCCACCGCTAACGGAAGAGCGTCGTAAAGACCTAGTTAAGATCGTCCGTGGTGAAGCTGAAGGTGGTCGTGTTGCTGTTCGTAACATCCGTCGTGACGCAAACAACGATCTTAAAGCGCTTCTAAAAGATAAAGAAATCTCTGAAGATGAAGACCGCAAAGCACAAGACGAAATTCAAAAGCTAACTGACGTTGCAGTTAAGAAGATCGATGAAGTTCTTGCTGCAAAAGAAAAAGAGTTGATGGAAGTTTAATACTCCCACACACATCACTGTTGGAAAACGCTGTGCTCACAGCTCAGCGTTTTTTTATGTTAGTCTATCCAACTGATGGAACTCAATTAACTCCCTATGCAAAATTCTCAAGCCTTCTCTGATTCCCTTCCTAAGCATATTGCCATCATTATGGACGGTAATGGCCGTTGGGCTAAGTCCAAAGGAAAACCTCGCGTATTTGGTCATAAAAAAGGCGTTAGTGCCGTTCGTAAGACCGTGGCTGCTGCTTCAAAACTAGGCATTAGAGCCATGACGCTGTTTGCTTTTAGTAGTGAAAACTGGCGTCGTCCGGAGGAAGAAGTGGGTCTTTTGATGGAACTGTTTATCACGGTCCTGTCTAGTGAAGTAAAAAAACTACACAAAAATAACTTACGGTTGCGCGTGATCGGTGATACCAGTCGATTTAGTGAGCGTCTACAAAAGAAAATTGTAGAAGCAGAAAACCTAACGGCAGATAACACGGGTATGGTGATCAACATTGCAGCCAACTATGGCGGTAAATGGGACATCACAGAAGCTGCTAAAACGTTAGCGCTAAAAGCACGTAACGGTGAAATTCGTGTAGAGGATATCAATGAGCAGCTAATCACTGAGCATTTGACCATGGCAGACCTACCGGAAGTGGATCTTTTAATTCGCACCAGTGGAGAGTGCCGCATCAGCAACTTTATGTTGTGGCAAATGGCTTATGCAGAAATGTACTTTACACCAGAGTACTGGCCAGAATTCGATGAAGACAGTTTGGTAGAAGCTGTGACTTGGTTTATCAACCGAGAACGTCGTTTTGGCTGTACAGGTGAACAAATAAAGGCATTGATGGCAGCTCAATAAGGACTAGTTAGTTTGAAACAGAGAATAATAACAGCACTAATTTTAGCTCCCCTGGTTATTTTAGGCATTTTTAAATTACCGCTAATGGGCTTTATTGCCGCTTTAACTGCAATAACGCTATTAGGTTTTTGGGAGTGGACTCAGTTTACAGGAAGCAACTCTCGCATTGCTGCCCTTGTGCCGGCAATCATTATTACCGGACTTAGTTTTCTATACATCTCGCCTGATGCATATAGCCTCAATCACTTAACGACACCTCATTATGTCGTCTTGGGTATTGGTTTTGTTTGGTGGATTATTGCTAGCTTAATGGCGATTACTTACCCCAAAACGACGAAATCTTGGCAAAGTAATTTTGTTTTACGTCATGTATTTGGTTTTCTGACATTAATCCCATTCCTTTGGAGTGTGATTATTCTCAGAGCGTATGACATCACTGTAGATCCATACCACGGCGCAAAGCTTGTGTTGTACGTTTGTTTCTTGGTATGGGCTGCAGATAGCGGCGCCTACTTTGCAGGCAAAAGCTTAGGCAAACGTAAGATGGCTCCTCATGTAAGCCCCAATAAAACCATTGAAGGGCTAATTGGTGGCATTATCACGGCATTAATCGTAGCGTGGGCATTTGCTGATTGGTTCGATATCCAGTTCACTAGCCCTGTCCATATGGTGCTGATTACGCTGGTTACTGTCGTTATTTCAGTGCTTGGTGATCTGGTTGAAAGTATGTTCAAACGTGTCTCAGGCATTAAAGACAGCAGTAACATTATCCCAGGGCACGGTGGTGTGCTAGATCGTATCGACAGCCTAACCGCAGCATTCCCAGTTTTTGCTCTTCTTTACTACGTATTCTAATTTATCAGGAGCGGCGTCGTCGCTCCTGAGCTTTCTAACGGTCTTACAACATGCAAAAGTTAACGATTCTTGGTGCTACTGGATCAATTGGTGCAAGCACGCTTAAAGTGGTCGAACAAAACCCAGATCTGTTTTCTGTCGTTGCCTTAGCGGCAAGCACTAACGTTGAAAAGATGATCGGTCTATGTCGTCAGTGGCAACCTAAGTATGCGGTCATGGCAGATAAAGCTGCGGCATCTCAACTTCAAGCTGAGCTACACTCGGTTTCGCCAGGTACCGAAGTGCTAGGTGGTGTTGATGCGCTATGCCATATTGCTTCGCTGGACGAGGTCGACAGTGTAATGGCTGCTATTGTTGGAGCAGCTGGCTTATTGCCTACCATGGCTGCCGTGAAAGCAGGTAAGCGAGTCTTGTTGGCAAATAAAGAAGCACTTGTAATGTCAGGCCAGCTATTTATTGATGCTGTAGAAGAATTTGGCGCAGAGCTACTTCCCGTCGACAGTGAACACAACGCCATTTTTCAATGTTTACCACAGCAAGTACAAACCAATCTAGGTCGTTGCAATTTACAAGAACATGGCATTTCTCATATTTTGTTGACTGGATCTGGTGGTCCTTTCCGTTACACTGACATCGCAGAACTGGAGCAGGTGACACCCGCGCAGGCGATTGCTCATCCAAACTGGTCGATGGGGCCAAAAATTTCTGTTGACTCTGCCACGATGATGAATAAAGGCCTTGAGTATATCGAAGCTAAGTGGCTATTTAATGCTGCTCGCGAACAACTGAAGGTGGTTATTCATCCTCAATCGGTAATTCATTCTATGGTTCAGTATCGTGATGGTTCGGTCTTGGCACAAATGGGAGAAGCGGATATGGCGACGCCAATTGCGCTCACCATGTCATACCCGTCAAGAGTGGAAGCTGGGGTTAAGCCGCTAGACTTCACGAAAGTTGGTGAGCTGACGTTTTTGCAGCCTGATTTTGCTCGTTACCCATGTTTAAAACTCGCAATTGATGCCTGTTATGAAGGTCAACACGCAACAACAGCATTGAATGCAGCTAATGAAGTCGCTGTTGATGCATTTTTAAATAACAGACTAGGTTTTACCGATATTGCTCGCATCAATGAGTCTGTGTTGAATAAAATCAACGCAAGCTGCAAAGCTGAGAATGCGAATAGCTTGGAAAGCTTGCTCGAGCTAGATAGAATGGCACGAACTATTGCCCTAGAAACCATACGCGAGCGTAGCTGATGACTGGTATATTGTGGAATCTCATTTCTTTTATCGTCGCACTGGGCATTCTTGTTGCCGTGCACGAATTTGGGCACTTTTG
This sequence comes from Vibrio sp. 811, assembly GCF_033339195.1. Taxonomy (NCBI): domain Bacteria; kingdom Pseudomonadati; phylum Pseudomonadota; class Gammaproteobacteria; order Vibrionales; family Vibrionaceae; genus Vibrio; species Vibrio sp. 811. Next base: position 34,316 of record NZ_JAWOUB010000003.1, on the reverse strand, counting down.
GGTTGCTCGCCGTTGCGGCGTTAAAGTTGAAAAGTTTTCAATCGGTTTCGGCAAGTCTATTTGGAGTAAAGTAGGCAAAGACGGAACGGAGTACAGCATCTCAATGATCCCTCTCGGCGGCTATGTGAAAATGGTTGATAGCCGTGTCGATGAGGTGCCAGAACATGAGAAGCACCTAGCGTTTGATAAGAAGCCGTTATGGAAGCGAACCTCTATTGTTGCGGCTGGCCCCATCTTTAATTTTCTTTTCGCAATTTTTGCCTATTGGCTGGTATTTCTAATTGGTATCCCGGCTGTTAAGCCTGTAATTGGTGAAGTTACGCCCAATTCGATTGTTGCGGAAGCTGGAATTGAATCTGGAATGGAACTTAAATCGATATCTGGTATCAAAACTCCGGATTGGGAATCAGTAAATATGGGATTGATTTCTCATATTGGCGATGATTTGATGACGGTAACACTAACGTCAGCGAATGAAGTTGGTTCAGAAGTAACGAAAACGCTCGATTTACGTGAGTGGAAGTTCGACCCAGAAACTCAGTCAGCGATGCAGTCGTTAGGTTTTGCTCCGTATACACCGGAGGTGTATCGAGTTATCGAGCAGGTCTCGCAAGGTGGAGCGGCGGAAAAAGCCGGTGTGCTTCCAGGTGATGAGGTTGTCGCAATTGGTCAACAACGCGTAACCGAATGGAAGCAAGTGGTTGAAGCGGTTCGTTCTAATCCTGATACACCGCTTGAATTGACGGTGTTACGTCAGGGTTATGAGCAAACATTGACGCTGACGCCCGGTAGCCGTGAGCTAGCTAACAAAGAAGTCGTTGGTTTTGCAGGTATTGCACCTAAAGTCGCAGAATGGCCAGAAAGTTATCGCTTCGATCTTCAGTTTGGTGTATTCGAGTCAATAGGTAAAGCAGTAGACAAAACTGGCCAAGTCATTGGTTTGACAATCAGCATGCTTAAGAAGCTGATTGTTGGAGACGTTGGTCTGAATAATCTGAGTGGACCAATATCAATAGCCAAAGGCGCAGGCGCGACAGCAGATTATGGTTTGGTCTACTTTTTAGGTTTTCTCGCTCTAATTAGTGTTAACCTAGGTATTATTAATCTCGTTCCTTTACCAATGTTGGATGGCGGTCATTTGTTGTTTTTTGCAATTGAAGCAGTCATTCGACGTCCTGTTCCTGAGAAAGTGCAGGAAATGGGCTTTAGAATTGGTGGTGCGATCATCTTCTCGCTCATGGCGTTAGCGCTATTTAATGATTTTACTCGTCTGTGATAGTTCAGAGACAAAAGCAGTAGCAAGGAATAATTAGAACAAGTATGGCGATTAAGCGAATTCTATTTGCAAGTTTACTGGCGACCAGTGTATCTGCAAATGGAGCAGAGAACTTCGTAGTTCAAGATATTGAAATCGATGGATTGCAGCGTGTAGCACTGGGTGCTGCATTGTTGAAAATGCCTGTACGTGTCGGTGATACCATTGGCCAAGGCGATGTTGCAGAAATTATCCGCGCCCTGTATGCATCTGGTAACTTTGAAGATGTGAAAGTGTTGCGTGACGGTGGTGTTCTGATGGTTCAAGTCAAAGAACGTCCTACCATTGCAAGCATCTCTTTTTCAGGTAACAAAGCAATCAAGGACGAGCAGCTACAAGAAAACCTGAACGCGTCTGGCGTTCGTGAAGGTGAAGCGCTTGACCGCACCACGCTAAGCAACATTGAAAAAGGCTTAGAAGACTTTTACTACAGCGTAGGTAAATACAACGCAACAGTAAAAGCGGTGGTTACTCCACTACCACGTAATCGTTCTGATCTTAAGTTTGTCTTTACTGAAGGTGTGTCGGCAAAAATTCAGCAAATCAACTTTATCGGTAATGAAGTGTTCAGTGATGAAGAGCTGCTTTCGCGCTTTAACTTAAATGTTGATGTGCCGTGGTGGAATTTCCTTTCTGATGAAAAGTATCAAAAGCAAGTTCTTGCAGGTGATATTGAAGCACTCAAATCATTCTACCTAGATCGTGGTTACTTAAAATTTAACGTTGATTCGACACAAGTTGCAATCTCTCCTGACAAGAAAGGGGTATACATTACTCTTGGTCTAGAAGAGGGCGAGGTTTACACCGTTAAGAACGTGAAGTTCCGTGGTGATTTGATTGGCGAGAAAGCGACGTTCGAAAGACTTGTGCCATTTGAAGACAATGAGACATACAACGGCTCGTTGGTTACTTCAATGGAAGAAGGGATTAAGCGTGTGCTTGGTGAGTCTGGTTATGCTTATCCTCAAGTGAATACCATTCCAGAGTTTGACGACGAGAATCAAGAAGTTTCTTTGGTCGTTAACGTAGACCCGGGTAACCGAATTTATGTTCGTGATATTCGCTTCACGGGTAATAACTCAACCAAAGATGAAGTCCTTCGTCGTGAAATGCGTCAGATGGAAGGCAGTTGGTTGAACTCGAAATCGATTGAAACGGGTAAAACTCGTCTAAATCGTTTGGGCTACTTTGAAAATGTTGAAGTACAGACGGTTCGAGTTCCTGGTAGTGATGATCAAGTTGACCTAGTTTACTCTGTCAAAGAAGCAAACTCTGGTAGTGTTAACTTCGGTGTTGGCTACGGTACAGAATCGGGTGTGAGCTTCCAGGTTGGCCTGCAACAAGATAACTTTATTGGTAGTGGTAACCGTGTTGGTATCAACGCGATGATGAATGACTACCAGAAAAACATCAGTCTAGATTACCGTGATCCGTACTGGAACTTAGACGGTGTAAGCTTGGGTGGTAAGGTTTTCTATAACGAATTTGAAGCTAAAGAAGCCAATATCGTTGACTATACCAACGAAAGCTATGGCGCGAGCTTAACGTGGGGCTTCCCATTCGATGAGTTGAACCGTTTTGAATTCGGTGTCGGTTATACGCACAACAAGATCGGTAACTTATCGCCTTACTTGCAGGTAGAGCAGTTCTTACGAGCACAAGCAGACAACATTGATTCTAGTGGAGCGTTGAACACAAACGACTTCGACTTCAATATCTCTTGGACACGTAATAACTTAAACCGTGGCTATTTCCCTACGGCAGGTAACCATCAGCGTGCATTCTATAAAATGACCGTACCTGGCTCTGACGTTCAATACTTCAAAATGCAGTACGATGTTCGCCAGTATGTGCCATTGACTAAAAAGCACGAGTTTACCCTCTTGTTCCGTGGCCGCTTAGGTTACGGTAATGGTTACGGTCAGACGGATGGTAACGATAACTTGTTCCCATTCTACGAAAACTACTACGCAGGTGGCTTTACATCGCTTCGTGGCTTTGGCTCAAACTCTGTTGGTCCTAAAGCGGTTTACCGTGATACATCTGGTTCAAACAATGGCGCAGATACAGCAACAGATGACTCTGTTGGTGGTAACGCCGTAGCGCTAGCAAGTGTTGAGTTGATTGTCCCAACACCATTTGCATCAGAAGAAGTACAAAACCAAATTCGTACCAGTATCTTCTTTGATATGGCAAGTGTTTGGGATACGGAGTTTGACTACCGCGATTCAGGTGCGGAATATGGTGACCGTTACTACTACGATTACTCAGATCCAACCAACTACCGCTCTTCTTACGGTGCGGCGTTGCAGTGGATGTCTCCAATGGGGCCACTAGTCTTCTCACTAGCGAAACCAATTAAGAAATTTGATGGCGATGATGAAGAGTTCTTCACATTCACTATCGGTAGAACTTTCTAAAGAGGAAAATATTTTGAATAAAATGATCAAAGCGGCTGGGATTGGTCTTCTTGTACTGAGCTCTTCAATGTTTGCAAATGCGGCAGAAGCTGCACAGAAAATTGCTTACGTAAATACAGCTCAAGTTTTTCAAGCTCTTCCTCAACGTGAAGTTGTACTACAAAAAATGCAGAAAGACTTCAAAAGCAAAGCTGATGAACTGAAGTCAATCCAAGCACAAGCTAAAACAAAGATTGAGAAGCTACAACGTGACGGCGAGCTTTTGGGTCAAGACGAAGTTGAAAAGCTACGTATCGATATCGCGAAGCTAGACAGCGAGTACAAAGTGAAAGCACAAGCACTTGAAAAAGCAAGTGCGCGTCGTGAAGCTGAAGAAAAAGCGAAGCTTTTCAAAACGATTCAAGATGCAGTTAAGAAAGTCGCAGACAAAAATGGTTACGATCTTGTGATTGATATCTCTGCTTTGCAGTACGGCAAGCCAGAATACAATATCTCTGAAGACGTAATTAAAGCTCTAAAATAAGAAGTTATGAAGACATTAACATTAGCCGAATTGGCGACAATTACCGGGGGTGAGCTGTTTGGTGACGAGTCTCTCGTTGTAAGCCGTGTTGCCCCAATGGATAAAGCACAAGAAGGTGACGTAACCTTCTTGTCTAACCCAAAATACGCAAAACACCTTTCTGAGTGCCAAGCTACCGTTGTTATGGTAAAGGCTGAGCATAAAGATCAATGCGTTGGAAATGCGCTAGTGGTTTCAGACCCTTATGTCGCATTTGCTCGTGTGGTCCAAGCGATGGATACCACACCAAAACCGGCAGACGATATTGCACCAAGTGCTGTGATTGCCGCTGACGTTAAGATGGGTGAGAACGTTACAATCGGCGCTAACGCTGTGATTGAAACGGGCGTGGAACTCGGCGACAACGTAAGTGTTGGTGCTGGTTGTTTTATCGGTAAGAACGCCAAGCTAGGGAATAACACCAAGCTTTGGGCTAATGTCACTATCTACCATGAAGTGTCATTGGGTGATGACTGTCTCGTTCAATCGGGTACCGTCATTGGCTCTGATGGCTTCGGTTACGCGAATGACAAAGGCGAGTGGATTAAAATTCCTCAGCTTGGTTCAGTGCGTATCGGTAACCGCGTTGAGATTGGTGCTTGTACTACGATTGACCGCGGTGCACTCGAAGATACTATCATTGAAGACAATGTCATTCTGGATAACCAACTTCAAATCGCGCACAACGTGCAGATCGGATATGGTACCGTGATGCCTGGTGGTACTATTGTCGCGGGCAGTACAAAAATTGGTAAGTACTGCCAGATTGGCGGCGCGTCTGTTCTGAATGGCCATATCACTATCGCAGATGGTGTGGCGATTACAGGTATGGGCATGGTAATGCGCAGTATCGAAGAAAAAGGCCTTTACTCATCAGGTATCCCACTACAAACGAACAGAGAGTGGCGTAAGACCGCAACTCGAGTTCACCGTATTGATGAGATGAATAAGCGCCTAAAAGCGGTTGAAAAACAGCTGGAACAGAAAGAAGAAATTTAGAACAAGTTATCTTTCGCTCTGTATTTAACACGAAGGCTAACAAGCTCTAGTTCCATATTCTGTAAGAAGACTCGCGAAATGCGGGTCTTTTTCTTCTATAATGACGCGCTCTAAGTAGATTTAACTCCAAGATGGTGCGTATTTTGCTAGTATATTGCAAAGCGATTCGGCTTTACGACCTGTTGCCACGTTTGCCATCTTGGCGGCAAAAAATTGATATAGGAAGACGACTTTGACTACTGAAAAGAAAACGATGAACATCTCTGAAATTCAAGAGCTACTACCTCATCGCTACCCATTCTTATTGATCGACCGAGTGATAGACTTCCAAGAAGAGAAGTACCTTCACGCGATTAAAAACGTGTCGGTTAACGAACCTCAGTTCACAGGTCACTTTCCTCAACTACCAGTATTCCCAGGTGTTTTGATTTTAGAAGCAATGGCTCAGGCAACAGGCTTACTTGCATTTAAATCATTTGGTGCACCAACAGAAAACGAACTGTACTACTTTGCAAGCGTAGACGGCGCGAAATTCCGTAAACCAGTGGTTCCGGGCGACCAATTGGTTATTGAGGTAGAATTTCTGAAAGAACGTCGCGGCATTGCTGCATTTAGCGGTGTAGCAAAAGTTGACGGCGAAGTGGTATGTTCTGCAGAACTGAAGTGTGCTCGTCGAGAGTTTTAATATGATTCATGAAACCGCTAAAATCCACCCGGCAGCGGTGGTAGAAGAGGGCGCCAAAATTGGTGCTAACGTAACAGTAGGTCCTTTTACGTACATCACCTCTACGGTTGAAATTGGTGAAGGCACAGAAGTGATGTCTCACGTTGTGATCAAAGGTCACACAACTATTGGCAAAGATAACCGTATTTTCCCACATGCTGTCATTGGTGAAGAAAACCAAGACAAAAAATACGGTGGTGAAGACACAACTGTGGTTATCGGTGATCGTAACGTCATTCGTGAAGCGGTCCAAGTTCACCGCGGCACAGTGCAAGACAAAGCAACCACGATCATTGGTGATGACAACTTATTGTGTGTGAATGCACACGTTGCGCATGATGTTGTTATTGGTAACCACACTCATATCGGTAATAATTCTATTCTTGGTGGTCACGTTACTGTTGATGATTATGCCGGTGTGATGGCACTGTCTGCGATTCATCCGTTTTGTACAGTGGGCGCTTACGCGTACATTGGCGGCTGTTCAGCAGTGGTGCAAGATGTCCCAGCTTACGTACTCGCGCAAGGTAACCACGCCACACCTTTCGGCTTGAACCTTGTTGGCTTGAAGCGTAATGGCTTTGAGAAACCAGAGATTCGTGCGCTACAAAAAGCGTATAAAGAAATCTACCGTTCAGGTAAGACGCTAGAAGAAGTGAAGCCTATTCTAGCTGAAATGGCTCAAGAGTGGCCAGCAGTGAAGCGTTTCTCAGATATTCTGGAAACGACGGAACGTGGCATTATTCGTTAATTGGCGAATGAACCAATAAATAAAAAGATCGTGACCGAATTTGAGGTTACGATCTTTTTGTGTTTTATGGATAAGGCAAACCGTTATCCATAGCGCACAGGAAAAATAGCGAAGTAGATATGGAAAGACCATTACGTATTGGCATCATTGCCGGAGAATTGTCTGGCGATACGCTAGGTGAAGGCTTTATCAAAGCAGTAAAGCAGCAATATCCAGACGCAGAGTTCGTAGGCATTGGCGGTCCGAAAATGATAGCCCAAGGTTGCGAGTCTCTGTTTGATATGGAAGAGCTTGCGGTGATGGGATTAGTCGAGGTTTTAGGCCGCTTACCGAGACTTCTTAAAGTGAAAGCTGAGCTCGTTCAGTATTTTACTCAGAATCCGCCTGATGTTTTCATAGGGATCGATGCTCCTGACTTCAACTTACGCTTGGAGCTTGACCTCAAGCAAGCGGGCATTAAAACCGTTCATTACGTGAGTCCGTCTGTTTGGGCTTGGCGTCAGAAGCGCATCTTTAAAATAGAAGCGGCAACGAACTTGGTGCTAGCATTTCTTCCGTTTGAGAAAGCGTTCTACGACAAATTTAATGTACCTTGCGAGTTCATTGGTCATACCTTGGCTGATGCCATCCCACTAGAATCAGAACAAGCGCCTGCACGTGAGTTGCTTGGTTTAGAACAAGATAAAAAGTGGCTTGCTGTCCTGCCAGGCAGTCGTGGTAGCGAGTTAAAAATGCTCTCAGAGCCATTTATTGAAACCTGCAAGTTACTCCATAAAAAATTTCCAGAACTGGGGTTTGTTGTCGCGCTTGTTAATCAAAAACGCCGTGAGCAGTTTGAACAAGCCTGGAAAGCGCTCGCGCCAGAGTTGGACTTCAAGTTAGTTGATGATACCGCACGCAACGTCATCACCGCATCCGATGCTGTGATGTTGGCCTCCGGTACCGTAGCGTTGGAGTGTATGCTTCTCAAGCGTCCAATGGTGGTGGGTTATCGTGTGAATGCATTTACTGCTTTCTTAGCTAAACGTCTATTGAAAACGAAGTATGTGTCATTGCCGAATATCTTGGCGGATGATGAGCTCGTCAAAGAATATCTACAAGATGAGTGCACACCGGACAATTTGTTTACTGAGGTTTCTCGCTTATTGGAAAGCGACAATAAACCGATGTTAGATAAATTTACGGAAATGCATCATTGGATTCGTAAAGATGCGGACCAACAAGCCGCAAACGCAGTTCTAAAACTGATTGAGAAATAGAGATTTATCATGGCTGTTAAACCAAAAGCGACCAAAACCAAAGTTGAACTCCCTCCGTTTGAATATCCGCAAGGTTATCAGCTTGTGGCCGGAGTCGACGAGGTCGGACGTGGCCCTTTGGTGGGAGACGTCGTCACCGCTGCGGTTATCCTTGATCCTAACAATCCTATTGAAGGGTTGAACGATTCGAAAAAATTGACCGAAAAGAAACGCATGGCGTTGCTTCCTGAAATCAAAGAAAAAGCATTGGCGTGGGCGGTCGGGCGTTGTTCTCCTGAAGAAATCGATCAACTGAATATTTTGCAGGCGACTATGGTTGCGATGCAGCGTGCAGTGGCGGGGTTACAGGTTCAACCTGATTTGGTGTTGATTGATGGTAACCGTTGTCCGGAGCTGCCAATGGATGCTCAAGCTGTAGTAAAAGGCGATCTACGTGTTGCCGAAATCAGTGCGGCTTCCATTATTGCCAAAGTCGTGCGTGACCAAGAGATGGAAGAGTTGGATAAACTTCATCCACAATTTGGCTTCGCGAAGCACAAAGGTTACCCAACTAAAGCGCACTTTGAAGCGATTGAGCAACACGGAGTGATCAGTGAACACCGCAAGAGTTTCAAGCCAGTAAAAAAAGCGTTAGGCATAGAATAATCAAACGATCTAATTGGTGTTATAAACCCAACCTCTTTAGGTTAGAATCCCCAACAAAATAGAGTTACACGGTACCTGTTAATGTCAGATCCCAAATTCATCCACCTGCGTGTTCATAGTGACTTCTCGATGGTGGATGGCCTCAACAAAGTTCCGCCAATCGTAAAGAAAGTTGCTGAGCTCGGTATGCCCGCAATGGCGTTGACCGACTTTACCAACCTATGTGGTTTGGTGAAGTTTTACGGTACGGCGCATGGCAGTGGTGTTAAACCGATCATCGGTGCTGACTTTAAAATGCAGTCGGACGAGTTTGGTGAAGAGCTGACTCAAGTGACTTTGCTTGCGGCGGATAATGTGGGTTATAAGAACCTGACGTTATTGATATCAAAAGCGTACTTACGTGGACATGTTCAACACCACCCTGTGATTGATAAAGCCTGGTTGGCTGAAATGTCTGAAGGCTTGATTGTATTATCCGGCGGTAAAAGCGGGGAAATTGGTCGCGGCCTTTTGAAAGGCAACCGTCAAATAGTGCAGGGGTGTGTTGATTTTTATAAACAGCATTTTCCAGATCGCTTTTATCTTGAGCTACTTCGTACCGGTCGTCCAGATGAAGAAACTTATCTTCACTTTGCGGTTGAATTGGCAGAGCAGCAAGACTTGCCAGTAGTGGCGACTAATGAAGTTGTATTCCTGAGTCCAGACCTATTTGATGCTCATGAAATACGCGTAGCGATTCACGATGGTTACACATTAGAAGATCCGCGTAGGCCAAAAAACTACAGTCCGCAGCAATATCTTCGTACAGAAGAAGAAATGTGTGAGCTGTTTGCTGATATTCCTGAAGCGTTAGAAAACAGTGTCGAGATAGCGAAGCGTTGTAACGTGACTGTGCGCTTAGGTGAGTACTTCCTACCAGCTTTCCCAACCGAAGGGATGAAAGAGACTGAGTTCCTAGTCATGAAATCCCGAGAGGGGTTGGAAGAGCGTTTAGAGTTCCTATTTCCAGATGAGGAAGAGAGAAAACGTCGCCGCCCTGAATATGATGAACGTCTTCAGATAGAGCTAGATGTTATCAACCAAATGGGATTTCCTGGTTACTTCTTGATCGTAATGGAGTTCATCCAGTGGTCAAAAGATAATGGAATTCCTGTCGGTCCTGGACGTGGTTCCGGTGCTGGTTCTTTGGTGGCTTACGCACTAAAAATCACCGATCTGGATCCACTAGAATATGACTTGCTGTTCGAACGTTTCTTGAACCCAGAACGTGTTTCGATGCCCGATTTCGACGTCGATTTCTGTATGGATAAACGTGACCAGGTTATTGACCACGTTGCGGAAATGTACGGTCGCGACGCGGTATCTCAGATCATCACGTTTGGTACCATGGCGGCAAAAGCGGTAATCCGTGACGTTGGCCGCGTATTGGGCCACCCATTTGGTTTTGTTGATCGTATTTCAAAGCTGATCCCGCCCGATCCAGGCATGACGCTAGATAAAGCGTTTAAAGCTGAACCTGCACTACCTGAATTGTATGAGGCCGATGAGGAAGTTAAAGAACTCATCGACATGTGTCATATTTTGGAAGGCTGTACGCGAAACGCCGGTAAACACGCTGGTGGTGTTGTAATTTCACCTACAACAATTACCGATTTTGCGCCAATTTATGCAGACGCTGAAGGTCACTTCCCGGTTACTCAATTTGATAAAAACGATGTTGAGACCGCTGGCCTAGTTAAGTTTGACTTCTTGGGTTTACGTACCTTAACCATTATTGACTGGGCGTTAGGGCTGATTAACCCACGTCTAGAGCGAGAAGGTAAAGAACCGGTTCAAATTGAATCCATACCGTTAGAAGACCCTGCCTCTTTCCGTTTGTTGCAAAACTCTGAAACGACAGCAGTATTCCAGCTTGAATCTCGAGGCATGAAAGAGCTGATCAAACGACTTCAGCCAGACTGTTTCGAAGACATCATCGCATTGGTAGCACTCTTCCGTCCGGGTCCTTTGCAATCGGGCATGGTAGATAACTTTATCGACCGTAAACATGGTCGAGAAGCGATCTCTTATCCAGATGAAAAGTGGCAACACGAGTCGCTAAAAGAGACGCTTGATCCAACCTACGGCATCATCCTGTACCAAGAGCAGGTAATGCAGATTGCGCAGATCTTAGCAGGTTACACGCTAGGTGGTGCGGACATGCTTCGTCGTGCAATGGGTAAGAAAAAGCCAGAAGAGATGGCAAAACAACGTGCTATCTTTGAAGAAGGTGCGATAAAGAACGGTATCGATGGCGAGTTGGCGATGAAAATCTTCGACTTGGTAGAAAAGTTCGCCGGTTATGGTTTTAACAAATCGCACTCTGCTGCTTATGCATTGGTTTCTTATCAAACTCTTTGGCTGAAAACACATTATCCTGCCGAATTTATGGCTGCGGTAATGACAGCCGATATGGATAACACGGAAAAAGTCGTTGGCTTGGTCGATGAGTGTTTCCGTATGAAGCTCACCGTGCTGCCACCAGACATCAACTCTGGCCTATATCGCTTTAATGTTGATGAAAATGGCGCAATTGTTTACGGTATTGGTGCGATAAAAGGGGTAGGTGAGGGTCCTATCGATGCGATTCTTGAGGCGAGAAATAAAGGTGGTCACTTTAAAGACCTATTTGATTTCTGTGCTCGAGTTGATCTAAAACGCGTCAATAAACGAGTGATAGAGAAGCTGATTTACGCGGGCGCGTTGGATCGACTAGGCCCACACCGTGCGGCGATGATGGCGTCACTCAATGATGCGGTAAAAGCAGCAAGTCAACATCACCAAGCTGAGGCGTTTGGTCAAACGGATATGTTTGGTGTGCTAACGGATGCACCTGAAGAAGTAGAGCATAAGTATACGCAGGTTCCGCCTTGGCCAGAAAAAGTGTGGTTAGAGGGCGAGCGTGATACCCTAGGTCTATATTTGACAGGGCACCCAATTAACGCCTACGTAAAGGAACTAAACAAATACACCAGTTGTCGACTAAAAGACGCAACGCCCACTCGCCGCGACCAATCTGTCACGGTGGCAGGTCTGGTTATTGCAGCTCGTGTAATGACGACTAAGCGTGGTACACGAATTGGCATTATGACACTGGATGACCGAAGTGGTCGCATGGAAGTGATGTTGTTCTCAGATGCACTGGATCGATACGCTGAACTTCTCGAAAAAGACAGAATTTTGGTCGTTTCTGGACAGGTCAGCTTTGATGACTTCAACGGTGGCCTTAAAATGTCGGCGCGTGAAGTTATGGATCTCGGCAGTGCGCGCGAGAAATACGCTCGTGGTTTGTCGGTATCGATAGATGCAACTCAGATCAACGATCAGTTTTTTGAGCAGTTCAGCCGTATTTTAGAACCGCACAAAGCCGGAACCGTACCCGTCAATGTATACTACCAGCGTGCCGACGCCAGAGCGCGGTTAACATTGGGCACCGAGTGGCGAGTAACGCCAAGTGATACATTACTCGACGATTTAAAACAGTTACTTGGCAAAAGCCAGGTAGAACTCGAATTTAACTAAAAATTCAGCGCAATATGTTAGACGCTGAGTAAACAAGGATTCATAGATGAGCCTAAACTTTCTTGAATTTGAAAAGCCAATTGCAGAACTAGAAGCGAAAATTGAAGCACTACGTGATGTCTCTCGTCACGGTGGTGATTCTGCGATTGACCTGGATAAAGAAATCGAACAGCTTGAGAAGAAAAGCTTAGAGCTGAAGAAAAAAACCTTCAGTGACCTAGGTGCATGGGAAACAGCTCAACTGGCTCGTCACCCACTACGTCCTTACACGCTGGATTACATCCAACACGCTTTTGAGGAGTTTGATGAATTAGCGGGTGACCGCGCGTTTGCAGACGACAAAGCGATTGTGGGTGGCATGGCTCGCCTTGAAGGCCGCCCTGTGATGATCATTGGTCACCAAAAAGGTCGTGAGACCAAAGAAAAGGTGAAACGTAACTTTGGTATGCCGAAACCAGAAGGCTACCGTAAGGCTCTACGCTTGATGGAAATGGCAGAGCGTTTCAACATGCCGATTATCACATTTATTGACACGGCTGGCGCGTATCCAGGTGTGGGCGCAGAAGAGCGTGGTCAATCTGAAGCTATCGCGAAAAACCTAAAAGTGATGTCTGGTCTTAAAGTGCCAGTAATCTGTAACGTTGTTGGTGAAGGCGGTTCTGGTGGTGCACTAGCAATCGGTGTAGGCGACTACGTGAACATGCTTCAGTACTCTACGTACTCAGTAATTTCTCCTGAGGGTTGTGCTTCAATCTTATGGCGTGATTCAGACAAAGCGCCACAAGCGGCAGAGGCAATGGGTCTAACTGCTCCGCGTCTTAAAGAGCTTGAACTGATCGACGAAATCATTGAAGAGCCACTAGGCGGCGCTCATCGAGATCATGTTCAAATGGCAGCGAATATGAAAGCGACACTACTTCGTCAGCTAGAAGATCTAGAACAACTGGATGAAGAGACGCTACGTGAGCGTCGTTACCAGCGTCTAATGAGCTACGGTTACTGTTAATTTCGGTGATTGCTATTAAGCGTTAGCTGATATCTCAAGTGATAACAGTTAAAATAGAAAGGGTTGGATGAGAGTCCAGCCCTTTTTTTGTACCTATCGGATCGCTTATGGAATCGCTTTACCCGCATTTTGCTCAAGTTCTCGGCCGCTACTATCAATTAGGCACTAAGGTTGTCTTGGCGTTTAGCGGAGGAGTGGATTCACGTCTTTTACTCGAATTACTCAGTCGCTACCAACAAGCGCACTCTGTAGAGTGTCACGCTGTGTATGTGCACCATGGTTTAAGCTCGAATGCCGATAATTGGGCCGATAAATGCTTACTTTGGGCACAACAAGTGGGGATATCGTGCTCGATCGAGCGAGTGAGCTTAGACATCAGCAATGGTGAAAGTATTGAACTTCTTGCTCGTGAAGCTCGCTACCAAGCCTTAACTAAGTACATTCAAGAAGGCGATATACTGTTGACTGGTCAACATGCCGACGATCAAATAGAGACTTTTCTCCTTGCTCTTAAGCGCGGTAGCGGGCCTAAAGGGTTATCTTCGATGGCGGAGAGTATGCCGTTTTCTTGCGGATCTCTAGTTCGACCATTGCTTACTATCAAGCGGAAGACCATCGAAGAAGCCGCTACTAAATTAGGCTTGGAGTGGGTGGAAGACGAAAGCAATCAAGATACCCGTTATGATCGTAACTTTCTTCGTCATTGTGTTATTCCTGAATTGTCTGGTCGCTGGCCGAGTATCCATCAAGCGGTTCAGCGCAGTGCAAGTTTATGTGCTCAACAAGAAGCGCTATTGGATGAACTATTGAGCGCGGTGTTTGAGCGCGCTTTACAAACGGATCTAAGTTTGAGTATTGAAGAACTGGCTAAGCACAGTGGATTAGCGCGTGCGCGCTTGATTCGTATGTGGCTGGCTAAGCTTAATACTAGTATGCCGACTCAGGTACAACTCAATCTTATCTGGAATGAAGTCGCATTAGCTCAGCAAGATGCCAACCCCAAACTACAACTTAAACAAGGTGAAGTGCGCCGTTTTCGAAATCGTCTCTATTGGGTAACGGAAACGGCTGATGTCACTAAGTGGCAAAGTACGATTCAAGTTGATGCGACTTTGTCGCTGCCTGAGGGACTCGGGGAGCTGACCTTAACGACGAGTTCTAGTAACGCAACGATTGCGCTACCGAGTCAGCCAGAATTGCTTCGCGTGACCTTCAATCCGGAAGGTTTATCAGCGCATCCAACCACGCGTAATCACAGTCGAAAACTGAAGAAGTTATTCCAAGAATACAATGTGCCAAGCTGGCTGCGTCGTCAAATTCCGATTTTAATGTACCAAGACCGAGTCGTTGCTGTGGCAGATCTGTTCGTTGATCAGGCGTTTAATGGTCAAGATTGTGAACTTATTTGGCGCAGGTAATGAAAATTCATGCCACAATGTCGATTATAATATATAAAAATCCTTAAATAATAATTGATTAGGTGAAGCAATGAAGAAAACAATCATGGGCGCAATGGTGGCGCTAACCATATTCAGTGGGCAAGCTCTAGCTGCGGGAGATGCTGCAGCAGGTCAAGCAAAGTCGGGAGTATGCGCGGCGTGTCATGGCGCTGATGGTATTGCTGTCATTCCGGGTTACCCAAATCTGAAAGGGCAAAATGAGCAATATATTATCAGTTCAATTAAAGCTTATAAAAATAAAGAGCGAACAGGTGGGCTTGCTGCTGTGATGCAAGCTCAAGCTTCATTGTTGTCTGATGAAGACATCGCTAACCTAGCGGCTTACTACGCAAGTTTGAAGTAAACGCGAGTCTGAAGTAAAGCTTGGATGATTGGGCATTGAGCTGTCCTCATTGGGTTTTATCAACTCACGATATTCGCTATGTTAATTTGCTCAATCTGGATTTTCGCTGGTGGATCAGAGACAAACATTGAATGTTGCGAAACGCTAAACGATAATAAGCGCAATCGATTGAAGCTTAAGGGATGAACATGAAAAAAATTGAAGCGATTATCAAGCCATTTAAACTGGATGATGTTCGAGAAGCACTAGCTGAAGTTGGCATTACAGGGATGACCGTCTCTGAAGTGAAAGGTTTTGGTCGCCAAAAAGGTCACACAGAGCTTTATCGTGGTGCAGAGTATATGGTGGACTTTCTACCTAAAGTGAAGCTCGAAATCGTTGTAACGGAAGATGTGGCTGATAAATGCGTAGAGACAATCATTGAAACCGCGCAAACTGGTAAGATTGGTGATGGTAAAATATTCGTCACTGATATTGAGCGTGTGGTTCGTATTCGTACTGGTGAAGAAGACGAAGACGCGATCTAAGGTTTCTTGTCACCTGTTTCGTATTTATTATGCTAAAAGGGAGCCAAGTGGCTCCTTTTTTGTTGTTTGCTTATTAGTGAAATCATTTAACCCGAGATTGGTTGTTCTAGATTTCGGGTGCCTACATTCAGGTTTGTCGTATGTTTAAGCGTTTTTTTCTGGCGTTAGCTTTTCTTATTATGGCGGTATTGGTCGGCTTCCAGGTTATTTTCACCGTACCAGATCAGCCGCAAATCATTACTCAAACAGGCTCAGAGTTGACGCAGGATATTAGGTGTATCGAATTTAGCGGCTCAAAAGCTCTGGATCAGGGCGGTGAAATCAATGTACTTGTCTGGAATATCTACAAACAGAACCGAACGAATTGGCAAAGTGCACTCAATGAATTCTCTGCTGATAAGCAGCTGCTGTTATTGCAAGAAGCCAGCATGACACCATCATTTAAACAGTGGTTGGTGGATGGTCGCTGGGTTAGTAATCAAGTGAGTGCTTTTAAGGCGCTGGGTAGCGGTGCCGGTGTAATTAGTATTGCTCAAGGGCAACCAGAAAAAGCCTGCGCTTACACCTCTAAAGAGCCGTGGCTTCGCTTACCTAAGTCTGCATTATATAGCCAGTATCACTTGAGTAATGGCGAGAAACTCGCAGTGGTGAATGTACATGCGATTAACTTCACCGTAGGTACAAAAGAGTATATATCTCAGTTAACGGCGCTTGAAATGCTTTTAAAGCATCATGTGGGGCCAATTCTATTTGCTGGAGACTTCAATAGCTGGAGTAAATCTCGCGTTAATGCGATGAGGCAGGCCTTAAAGGCTGCGGACTTACAAGAGGTGACGTTCTTGCCGGATCATCGAGTCCAATTTATAACAGGGTTACCACTGGACCATGTGTTTTACCGAGGTCTGACGCTTAAGTACGCAAAAGCGCCGCAGAGCGACGCTTCCGATCATAACCCATTGTTATTGTCATTTACGTTAAATGACTAGCTTAGGTTACCACAATATAAAGTGCCCAAATAACGTAGAAGAATACCCATGGCAGGCTTGCAATCACCAAAGCTTGGCCACGTTCAAACTCCGTCCACGTCAGTACAACGCCGTAGCCGAGCACAATGTACCAAGGCAGAAGCAAAGGTAACGAGCTAGCGAAATGAGACCATTCGTTAGTAAGAGGCAGCTTTAATAGGCCATTGAGGCTATTTAAATCGGCAGCGTAAGTCATTACCTGACCATGCTTGAGTAGCAAGCTCGCGTAACTTGCTACATCGCCCAATACTGCTGGGAATAAGATAGCACACGATGCGGCAAACCATTTCCAGTAACCGTATTGTTGTTTGCTTGCCTTTGTTGCAAGAAAGAACCAAAGCGCGAGCAATAGTAAGGTGGCAAAGCGGTTGAATACATCATTGATGATCGCGCTTGCCATTAGCGTGTTTGGTTCTAATAGCTCAATCTGCTTCGGGTCGATTTGCTGAAATTGCGCAGCAAGTTGGTCACTGAGCCACGTGAAATCGACATTCGAAAAGTAAGCACCCCAGAATAAAAACGGACTAAGCATCAGGAAGATGAACGGTTGCCATCCCCATCCACCGCGTTGATAAAGCGCGAGAAAACAAGATGTTGGAGAACGAAAAATGTCCAACAGCATCACAAGTGGATTGCTTGATGGGTTCATACACTTACCTTCGTTACGTCAACGTACAACTTAAGCTTTTGACCTGGTTGTAAGTATTTTTTCTTGTGTAGCGAGTTCCATTTCACGATGTCGTTCGTTTTTACTTTGAACTTGCTTGCAATGCCGCTAATGGTGTCGCCAGAGCGAACGTTGTAGAAAACGGTACGGATCACAGAACCTTTGTCTGAGTCCTTCCATATCACTAGCTTTTGACCCACACGCAATGGATCTTTAGGGCTCATACCATTCCATTTAGCTAACGATTTATACGACACTTTATTGTTACGTGCGATTGACCACAAACTTTCTCCAGACTGAACGACATGGGTGAGCTTGAGTTGACCACGAGCACGAGATTGAGTCTTGTTTAATCGGTTTTGTGCCGTTAATGCGTATTTTGCATCGTCTTTTGTTGATGTCGGAATCAACAGGTATTGACCAATACGAATATTGTTATTCGATAGGCCGTTGGCACGTCGAATGACTTTCGTGGTTGTGCCGTATTTATTAGCTAGCACGCTTAAAGAGTCGCCAGATTTCACCTTGTAGCGAGCGACCTTCATCCCTTTACCGCGATTTTTCTCCACCTTGGTGAGAAAAGTCTCTTTTTTCTCTACGGGAATCAAAAGTTGGTGCGGCCCCTCAGGCGCTGTCGACCACTGGTTGTATGCTGGGTTGTAACTCTGCAACTCTTTTACGCTAATGCCGGCATAATCTGCGGCAATAGCCAGATCTAACTGCTCTTCTGGATCAACAAGCGTTAGAACAGGCTTGTTTGGAATTGCAGGAATATTAAGTCCGTACTTGTCTTGGTTTGCGATAACGTCAGCCAAGGCCAATAGCTTAGGAACGTAACTGCTGGTCTCTTTTGGTAAGTCTAATGAGAAGAAATCGATAGGTTTACCGAGCTTTTTATTCTTACGAATTGCGCTAGAAACTCGGCCTCCACCGCTGTTATAAGCGGCGATTGCATGTTCCCAGTTACCATCAAAACGCTCGTTTAGTTGTACTAGGTAGTCCAGCGCTGCATCCGTTGCTGCTGCC
Organism: Vibrio sp. 811; assembly: GCF_033339195.1. Classification (NCBI taxonomy): domain Bacteria; kingdom Pseudomonadati; phylum Pseudomonadota; class Gammaproteobacteria; order Vibrionales; family Vibrionaceae; genus Vibrio; species Vibrio sp. 811. The sequence continues at coordinate 16,026 of NZ_JAWOUB010000003.1, read as the reverse complement.
ACATCTCTGCGACCGTCATACCAGTAGTTTTGCTCTAATCCCATCATTTTTCCGGTGCCTGGGACAAATTGCCACAACCCAGCCGCGCTACCATGTGAGTAGGCAAAGGCATCGAATGAACTTTCCACTACAGGAAGTAATGCAAGCTCCATTGGGAGTCCGCGCTCTTCGATACGTTTTGTGATCATGTATAGAAAAGGGGTAGCACGCTTAGATACCGTGTAAAGGTGATTTGGGTGCTTTAAATACCACGTACGGTAGTAGTCCACTTTCTTGTGGTTTGGGATATCCATGTCCAGCTGCATGGCGATACGTTGCCACACATCTTCTTGTTCTTGGGGGGAGAGAACTTTAGGCGCGTCGTTAGCGGATTTTTTTGCTAGTGACGATTTATTGCCCGGTTGAGCTTTTACTGCATTTTGCTTTGCAGTCTGCTCAGATTTATTGGTTTCTGGTGTAGAAGACGTTGAATCTGACTGAGTCAATTGACAGCCAGATAATAACAACGCCAACGCCCAAGTATACTTCAAACGCATGGATTCAGCCTATTTAGGGCCTGTTTATCTTCACCTGCCTGTCGCGCAACGTAATGTGCGTGGCAGTCGCAAGATAATAGACATCTTTTAAACACTAACTAATTTATAGAGGCAAAGAGCTTCTAATTATGCAATGGGGAGAAATTCAAATAGATTTATATCAACCCCAAACGTAAGAGAAGCGCCAGTGGCGCTTCTCGAAAAATCAGTCCCTGATAATACTGGGGTCTTGCAAACTTACAAGCAGAAAATGGTTAAAATTCGTTCTTCCACTCGCGTAAAGCAGTAAAAACCGAGCATGGATCGCTATTTTTAATGCGACTAGCAACAGATTGAACCACGTCAGGGTTAGAGGTTCGCAAGAACGGATTAATCCACTTTTCTTTGCGTATTGTTGTTGGAAGTGTCGGAATGTTGAGTGCTCGCAGTCGGTTTACATCGTCGCGATATTGGCGAAGTTGCTCATTGTCAGGTTCAACCGCTAGAGCAAACGCCACGTTACTCGCCGTGTATTCATGTGCGCAGAAGACTTGAGTTTCTTCTGGTAGAGACGTTAGTTTGCTCAGTGATTCAAACATTTGCTCAGGCGTACCTTCAAAAATACGACCGCAGCCAGCAGAAAAGAGCACATCACCGCAAAACAGTTTTCCGTCCCCAACGTAACCGATATGGCCCAAAGTATGACCGGGTAACCCAAGTACTAAGAAAATCTCACCAAACAACTCTAGCTTGTCGCCTTCTTCCATTGGTGTCGTTAGGGTTGGAATTGGCTCTGATTTTGGGCCCACAACGGCGACGTTAGGAAATGCACGCACTAAGTCTGGAACGCCACCAATGTGATCGTTGTGGTGGTGCGTAATTAAAATCGCTTCTAAAGTTAATTCGTTAGCCTGCAGAAATTCTAATACTGGCTTCGCATCGCCCGGATCGACGACTGCGCAGCGCTTATCGCTATTTTGTATCAGCCAGATGTAATTATCATTAAATGCGGGTATGCTTTTGATCTCTAACACGATTCGTTCTCCGTCACCCATTTTAGTCAGGTGGTTAATGAAACCAGCACTCAGCAACAAAACTATACCACACCCGTCGACTTGGTCAGCAATGAACAACGGTCCGTGGGTGCTTGAGTCAATCCAGACCCGACTTGATGAATGGTGCCCGAAACTCTTCGGCTACCATATGCTCAAACTGGGCGGGTTGAGCTGTGAGCTAACCAGCTGTAATTGTAACATTCAACACCAAGTCAACGTAGATATCCAGAACCCGTTGCATAATGTGATTGCAGATGGTTACGAATTACCCTTTTTGGAAAAAAGCTTTGATGTTGTGATACTCGCTCATCAGCTCGACTATGCAAGCGATCCACACCGTTTGTTGCGTGAAGTCGATAGAGTGATGATGGATGATGGCTATGTAATTATTACTGGATTCAACCCATTAAGCTTGACTGGATTAGCGAGTTTACTTCCATGGCGTAAACATAATTTGCCTTGGAGTGGACGAATGTTTACGTCGAACCGCATCAAAGATTGGTTAGGGTTACTTAATTATCAAGTGATTCATTGTGATCGTTATGCGCTGTTTCCGATGAAACGTTACCGTACGATGTGGACATGGTTGGAAAATAGTCTTGGTGATTGGGCATCACCCGCTGGGAGTTTGTATTACATCGTCGCGCGGAAACGGACATACCCTCTCAAGCCTATCAAACCGCATTGGCGCTTGAAGAAAAAGCTCACACCACTTGGGGTGATGAATCGAGAGGGTAACACTATGAGGAAAGAATCTCGCTAAGAGGGTTGGTAACCTGTATCTTCCTCAGTTGGGTTTTCTGCAGCAGTCCGGGCTAGCTCATCACACATTTCGTTCTCACGATGGCCCGCGTGGCCTTTTACCCAATGCCATTCAACTTGATGGCGTGCGGTTTCTTTGTCTAGAGCTTGCCATAAATCGGCATTCTTCACGGGTTTTTTATCCGCTGTTTTCCAACCACGCTTCTTCCAGTTATGGATCCACTGAGTAATACCTTGGCGCACATATTGGCTGTCAGTCGTTAAAGTGACTTTACAAGGTTGTTTTAACGTCTGTAGCGCGACGACAGCCGCCAACATTTCCATGCGGTTGTTGGTAGTTAACGTATAGCCTTTGGAAAGTGTCTTTTCTACGTCTTTGTAACGCAATACTATGCCGTAACCACCTGGTCCTGGGTTACCTAAACAAGAACCGTCAGTGAAAATCTCAACGTGTTTGGTCATATTTTTTGGTACTATTAGCCGAAACATTTAATAAAGCATAGTCTGACATACATAACCTTATGAATACCAGCAGCAATTCTGAATATAACCGCATTGTCGTTCTCGATACCGAAACCACAGGTATGAACCGCGAGGGTGGTCCTCACTACATGGGACACCGCATTATTGAAATCGGTGCCGTGGAGATCATCAACCGTAAGCTGACTGGTCGTCACTTCCACGTTTATTTAAAACCCGATCGTGAAATCCAACCAGAAGCGGTTGAAGTTCACGGTATTACGGATGAATTCTTGGTTGATAAACCGGAATACGCGAGCGTGCACCAAGAGTTTCTTGAGTTTATTAAAGGCGCAGAACTTGTTGCCCACAACGCGCCCTTCGATACCGGCTTTATGGATTACGAGTTTGGCATGCTCGATCCTAACATTGGCAAAACGGACGACTACTGCAAGGTGACCGACACCCTTGCTATGGCGAAGAAAATCTTCCCTGGTAAGCGAAACAACCTTGATATCTTATGTGAACGTTACGGTATTGATAACTCGCACCGTACTCTCCACGGAGCTTTGCTCGATGCGGAGATTCTAGCCGACGTTTACCTCTTTATGACGGGTGGTCAAACGAGTCTAGAATTTAACGCGAATAAACAAGAGGGTGGAGTAGAAACCATTCGTCGTATTGAAGGAAGAAAAGCGCTAAAGGTTTTGCGCGCAAGTGCCGATGAACTAGAAGCTCACCAAAAAAGATTAGAGTTGGTGAACGACTGTATTTGGCATCAATAGGAGAAGCTATGTTGAGGGCTTTGTTGGTCGCGTTTTTAGCGATATGGAGTAGTCTCTCGAGTGCTGCGAGTGAATCTACAATGTCTTTGTTAGACAATCGCTTTCGAGTTGATCCAACCATCGAGCAGATCACGTTTTTGGTTTATCGTGAGCAAAGTTCTCAGCCAGTTGTTTTAGTCCGTCCTGACGGTAAAAAATACTATGCTTGGGGCTCTTACGACAATGTACGTTGGTATCAAGAAGCCTCTCTCGATATTATTTCCGTTGATAACCCTATGCCAGGTCCATGGCAGGCTGTGGGGAAAGTTACGCCTAAAAATAACATCCGCTTAATTTCTCACCTAAAGCTCAGTACGGATCTGTTCCCAAACCGATTATATAATGGGGAAGCGCTTAAGTTTACAGCTCGCCTGACCTCCGACGGCAAACCTCTTGTATTGCGCGACTTCCTTGATCGCGTGAATCTGCGCGTGACATTTACCAAGTTTGTCGAAAATGAAGATGAGCTGATCAAAGAAGCTCGTCCAGTGCCGATGGTTGTGGGTGAGTTTTCTGATGACGGCCGCGGCTTGGATGAAAAAGCAGGGGATGGTGTGTTTACGGTTCAGCTCCCGATAGACGTTGAGCCTGGTAAGTACCGCGCGCGCATCACGTCTGGCAATGGCGTATTCTTACGAGCGCAAGAACAAGTCATCTTGGTTTATCCGAACCCAATCTCTCGTACTTTTATTCAGGCTCGTAATTCCGATAAGCCACACCAATTAGTGGTGAGTGGCGAGCAAGGTATGATTGCACCAGGCTCTATAGCAGTCACAGTGAAAAAGGACGCACCCGATGGTTTCATTAGTTACAGCCAAGGACAGGTCTCTAAAGATGGAATGAGAGTTACGTTGAACCTCAATAACGATGCTGAGCATGGTAAGTACGCATGGCGCGGCGAGATCTTTGCCACTGATTTTGCAACCCAGCGCTCGTTGGTGTTTCCTATCCCAGAGCAAACCTTCAGTGTTGTTGATGAAGTTGATCTAGAAGCTGCTCGAATTGCAAAAGAAGCTGAATTAGCCGAACAGCGCCGTATTGAAATGGAAAAGCAAATTATCGCTGAGCGAGAGGCTGAGCGTAAGCGCAGCATGATTATTATCGCGGTGGGTAACGTGATAATGCTGCTGATTGTGATCATTGCATGGATAGTCTGGCGCAAAATTAAAGCGAAGCGCGATGCCATGCCAGAGATGCAGTTAGAAGTGCCAAAGAAATAGTAGTAACACATAAAGCGAGAAACGGAGCCAATCGGCTCCGTTTTTTTCAGTTTAAGTTTGAAACAGAATTTGATATTTCTCATGGTCATTAATCATTTTATTTTAAAGTAACACCATGATTTAACGTTGATTAATCATAATAAAGCTCGCATGATACTCTTTACGTTTCGACTTGATTTTAGTGCGTATAGACGGAGTGAGTTATGACAATTGGAGAGTTAGGACTAGAACATTTACCACGACAAAAGGCCTTGGTTGAGTCAGCTTATGATGCCTTTTATTCTGAAAAAGACGTTGTTGCCGCGGTATTGCTTGGCTCCTTGTCATCAGGACAAGGTGACCGTATTTCGGACGCTGATGTTGTTGTATTTACTCAAAACAACTTCCATAAAGCCTCAGAGCCTTGCTTTACCCAGTTTGAAGCTAATAAAGACATTTTTTATCGCCTTGAGGGAGAGCACAACGAAAATGCGTGTTTCAAAAAATACATTTTTAATGACCTAACCAGTGCAGAGATTCATTGTTTAGATCTCTGTGACCCCTTCAAAATTTCTAAGCCATTTAAGACTTTATTTGATAAAGCTGATGTGATTGCGGGCATGGTTACTGATAAACCTGCGCCAAAGCATGAAGATTTCCCAGTTTATACCAGTGGTGATCAAGGCCTGATCTGGGAACTCTTTGATTGTATTAAGTGGTTGAGCAGAGATAACCATGAGCTTGCTAAGTCCTACTTGAAAAAACTCTCTGAGAAACTCTAATTTGAGAGTCATCTCCGTTCCTCCCACTGAAGTTAGTTAGGCGGTTAGGTTATGAAATACAAAAAGCGTCAGAAGTATAAATACACTCTCCATTCTGAAGAAAAGATTGAGACTCACATTTCAGTGAGTAACGCGTATGACAGCCCTTTTCTTAGTTTGTCCAAACAAGGCGTGTTAACGATTAAAAAGGGCTATGCATGGGATGGAGCGAGTGGGCCAGCGTTAGACACAAAAAACATTATGAAAGCTTCTTTAGTGCATGATGCTCTTTACCAACTCATGAGGGAAGAGGTGTTGCCACAAAGTGCTCGAAAGCATGCGGATACGTTGTTGAGAGAAACATGTTTAGAAAAAGGAATGTCTAGCTTCAGAGCAACTTATATCTATTATGGCGTCAGAGTTGTCGGTGGCTTCTTTTCTAGACCTGATACTTTGTGTGCTTAATGGGAACATCTTTCCAACGTTTAACTGTTTATTTATACAGTTTAGTTATGTAAGCTACAAGGTGATACAAAGGAGTAGTACATAATGACAATAAGATATGAAGAGCATGTGCCAAGCCCGAAAGAATACTGTGATATGCGTGTCAAAGCCGGGCTATCACCCAAATCGTTGAAAGCTGCTGAAATTGGTCTACCCAATTCGTTATATGGCGTATCTGTTCGGGATGAAGGAAAGCTCATTGCAATGGGTCGGGTTGTTGGTGACGGGGCGTGTAACTTCGAAATTGTCGACGTTGCCGTTGATTCTGATTATCAAGGCAACGGTTTAGGTAGAAAAGTCATGGAATACATCGACGGTTATCTTTCATCTGTTGCACTTGAAGGCTCTTACGTTTCTATGATTGCTGATGAACCGGTCTTTTACGAAAAGCTTGGTTATAGGCTGGTGGCTCCTAAAAGCCAAGGGATGACAAAAAAGTTTAAGCCAAAGGCGTAACACGTATTCAGCTGTGAAGATAAGCACTAGAAAACAGGAGTTTAATTTCCTGTTTTCTATATTAAATTTGTATTTAAGCCACTTCTGGAATTGGTTTGGGTGGCTGCTCTAAATCAGGCTCTTTTTGAACAGTAGGAATTTGTCCCTCACCCACAGCACTGATGTAACAGCCACTAAGTTTAATGGCAAGGTACATATCAGCTCGCAGTAAGATGCCTCCTTCACTGGTGCTGATACCAGTAAGCTCACACCATTGACGAAGACGTCGTTTCCTTCCAGCGAGGATTAAGCGTACGCCTCTCTTTTTCAAAGTATTGTGAATATCTGCCAGTGTTGCCATCACACTGAGATCCAAGTGAGTAAAGCTCGATACGGCGTCGATGACAACGCAACTTGCGTCTTTGTGATGCTCTGCCTGCTCTAACACTCTACGTTTAAAGTAAGGAGCATTGAAGTAAGTTAGCGGTGAGTTAAAGCGGTAAATCACCATTCCAGGAATAGGCGAAGCTTTTCCTGAGTCGTCGATGGTCCGAATGGTACCTTTTTCATCCAAGCCAAGTAGCTGATCACTCGGTCGCATGACAATCCGTAAAAATTGAAACAGCCCTAGCAATACCGCCAAAGTGATCCCCGGTATTACACCCACGATCAACACAGAAATAAAAGTAATGATGGCCAGATAAAATGCATCTTTGTCACGAGATTTTAATTTCCAAATTGCTTTAAGATCGAGCAGCGATAGGGACGCAATGATCAATACAACACCAAGTGAAGCGATAGGGATGAACTGTAAAGGCTCGTAAATAAATACCGCAATAATGGCAATGGTGATTGCAGCGACAATCGAAACTAATTGAGATTTACCACCATTTGCATCATTGACGGCTGTGCGTGAGTCAGCGCCGCTTATCGCGAAACCTTGCGAAAACGCTGAGGCAATGTTGGCAAAACCCAACGCCTGAAACTCTTTATTAGCATCAATATCATAACCGTTTTTAGCAGCGAAACTGCGGGCGGTGAGCATCATGCTAACAAAACTGACAATCGCAAGGTTGAGCGCCGGGACCACTAGTTCACGGACTTCACCTAGCTCAAACTCCGGTGTTTGAAACTGAGGGAAGCCACCTTGAGTGAGTCCGACAACCGATACGCCCATCTCTTGTAAATGGAAAAACCAAACTGACGCAGTAGTTACGAGGATCGCCAGCATGGCAGCAGGCCAAGTTGGTCGGTAGCGTTTGGTGAGCAAATAAACGACAACCGTCACGATACTCAGAGTTACAGTAGGCCAATGAAGCTCGGTTAGTCGTTGTGGAGCTTCCCATAAACGTTCCAGTAAATAACGTTGCTCGTATTTCAAACCGACTACTTTCGCAAACTGACCAACGATAATTGTGAGAGCAACACCGTTGAGTAGACCCAAAAGAATCGGACGAGAAAGGAAATCTGCAAACACCCCTAGCTTGAAACGACTTGCCAGTACACACCAAATCCCCGTCATCGCTGTCATGGTCATAACCAACTGCCAATGTTTTGTGGGGTCACCTGCGGCAAGTGGTGTCACAACAGCAGCGATCACTGCACAGGTTGCTGCATCGGGTCCGACAATGAGTTGCCGAGATGTGCCCATCATGGCGTAAACCAACATTGGCAGTACACACGAATACAGACCGACAATTGCGGATACACCAGTTAACTGTGCATAAGCTATGGCAACTGGCAGTGCAACCGCGACAACAGAAAAGGCGGCTCTAAAGTCGTTAACAAACCATTCTTTTTGATAATGCTTAAGCTGAACAAGCCCTGGGAACCACTGTGCGAGTAATATTTTAGCCAACGGATTTACCATATATGTGAGTGAATTACTTAAAGTATACACCGCTTAGTTGGAACGTCTGTGAGTTAGTTATCACTGAAAATCGGGGGAAAGAGCGGAATGCGAGGATTTTATTGCGCAGGGGGGGGCTTTGTAGTGTGAGGTGTTATGAATCCGATTCTGGAAGCAATAAAAAACGGGAGCTGATACTCCCGTTTGTGGTCTCAGATTCTAGAGTTACGCGACACTATCCATCTGAGGGTATAGCGGCTTTGCGGCAAGCAGTTCGGGCTCAAAATCGTCAACGTTGATTGTATCTAGACGATGCTGTTCCGCTTCTCTGAGTAGATCGGCTTCTTCTTGCGTGATAAAGCCTTGCTCTAGCCCTTCCTGAGCAATCATATCCAAACGTAAGAATGGGCGACGCTTACCTTGCGCTTTACATACTTTGTCAAACACAGGTTCAGCTTGAAGAATGACTGACAGCGCAAGCTCAATCTTACCTGCTGCGTTGTGCTCGGTTGGTTCAAGGTATTGACCGCGACCAATGCGTGAGCGCGTTGCACTTGGCGTTTGTAGAATGCGCGCCACTTTACTGTCTAGTTTATCGCTTGGCGCTTTGCGTACACGACCGAATGGCATGATTAACACGCGCAGTGCACGACCAATCACTTTGTTCGGGAAGTTTGCTAAGAATTCGTCTACCGCCACTTCCGCTTGTTTCAAACTGTCTTGTAGACCCCAGTGTACTAATGGTAAATCTTCGACTGGGCGGCCATCTTGCTCAAAACGTTTCAACGTCGCAGAGCTTAAATATAGCTGGCTTAGAATGTCACCAAGACGTGCTGATAGACGCTCTTTACGCTTCAAAGAGCCACCTAGCACTGCCATTGAGATATCCGATAGCAGAGCAAGGTTTGCACTGTAACGGTTCAATTGTTGGTAGTAACGCTTGGTTGCATCTTTGGTTGGTGATGAAGAGCCCAGACCGTCGCTCAAACCAAACCAGATACTGCGCACTAGGTTACTCATTGTAAAGCTCACGTGACCAGCAAGCGCTTTATCAAATTTCTCGACAGCATTACTTGCTTCAGAATACGCCGCGTTCATTTCTTCAAGAACGTACGGATGGCAACGAATTGCGCCTTGGCCAAAGATGATCATTGAGCGTGTTAGAATGTTAGCACCCTCAACCGTTACCGCGATTGGCGCACCTTGGTAACCACGAGCTAGGAAGTTAGAAGGTCCCATACAGATACCTTTACCGCCTACGATGTCCATTGCATCGATGATGCTTTGCTGGCCGCGGTGCGTACAGTGATACTTCACGATAGCTGAGATAACTGAAGGTTTTTCACCTAAGTCAATACCCGCAACGGTTAAGTTGCTTGCTGCATCCATCACGTAAGCATTACCACCCAAGCGTGCTAATGGTTCTTCAACTCCTTCCATATGGCCGATCGGCTGTTTGAACTGACGGCGAATACGTGAGTAAGCACCGGTTGCCATTGCCGCAGTTTTGATGCCACCTGTTGAGTTTGAAGGTAGCGTGATACCACGTCCAACCGACAGACACTCAACCAGCATACGCCAACCTTGGCCCGCCATTTTTTCACCACCGATAATGAAATCGATAGGAACAAAGATGTCTTTACCGCGCGTTGGACCATTTTGGAATGGTACATTGAGTGGGAAGTGTCGGTTACCAATCTCAACACCTTTGACATCAGTTGGAATAAGCGCACAAGTGATGCCAAGATCTTCTTTGTCGCCTAGCAAACCTTCAGGATCGCGAAGTTTAAATGCTAAGCCTAGTACCGTTGCGACTGGCGCTAGGGTGATGTAGCGCTTGTTCCAAGTCAGGCGCATACCCAGTACTTCTTTTCCTTCCCATTCGCCTTTGCAGACCACACCGTAATCTGGAATAGAGCCTGCGTCAGAACCCGCTTCTGGGCTCGTTAAGGCGAAACAAGGGATTTCCTTACCTTCAGCTAGACGCGGTAAGTAATGATTCTTTTGATCTTCAGTACCGTAGTGTTGCAGTAGCTCACCTGGGCCCAAAGAGTTAGGAACACCAACGGTAGACGATAGAACGCCAGAAACACCCGTTAATTTTTGTAGTACCAAAGATTGCGCGTATGCTGAGAATTCCAGACCACCGTACTTTTTCTTAATGATCATGGCGAAGAACTTATGATCTTTCAGGTATTGCCAAACTTCTGGCGGTAAGTCCGCGAGTTCATGGGTCACTTGGAAATCACTCACCATGGCGCACACTTCATTCACAGGGCCGTCTAAAAAGGCTTGTTCTTCTGCACTTAACTTAGGTGCTTGAATCGCGTGTAGCTTTTGCCACTCTGGTTTGCCTTTAAATAGTTCGGCTTCCCACCAGACGGTACCTGCGTCTAACGCTTCTTTTTCGGTTTGAGACATAGCTGGCAGCACTTTCTTGAAAAGCACTAACGCTTTGCGGCTAATTAGAGACTGACGTACGCCAGGAACCGCGAGCACAGCTGCGGCGAGAACGTACATCGCCCAACCAATAACGCTGACAGTACTAGCTACTGTAAGAGCCAGCATGGCTGCGGTGAGTAAGCTAATAGATTTCACGAGAGACATGCGGTGGTAGAGCGTAATGCCTAGCACGATCGCCATCGTGATGATTGAGAGCAAGATGTCCATATGTATTTTCCTTTTCAGACTTTATAAGTTTTGTACGTCTGCATGTTAGGTAAGAGGTCTAACCAGTTGGTTTAAGTGTAATCAAAATATTAAGGAAATGTAAAACATAAGATTGGATAAAAAGTGATCTAAGTAGAGTTAAAATTCTAAAGTTGAGATTTGAGTGATGGTTTCATGAGCAAGTTGACAAGTTTATTACCATCACTAATCTAAATCTGTTGGTTCACTATCGACACTAATTCTCGTTTGTGGGTAAACTCAGAGTAATCAAACCCGAGTTCAGGTTTATGAAATGTCCGATACCAAATTGGTATCAGAACAATTTGCTCAGTGAGCCTAGAGCTGACTGAAGCCGAAATAATAAAGAGAACGTCTTATGTACCATGATCTGATTAGAAGTGAATTAAACGAAGCTGCTGAAGTGCTCAACAAATTTTTAAGCGATGACCATAACATTGCGCAAATCGAAGCAGCGGCGAAAATGATTGCTGACTCATTCAAGCAAGATGGTAAAGTATTGTCATGTGGTAACGGTGGTTCTCACTGTGATTCAATGCACTTTGCCGAAGAGCTAACAGGCCGTTACCGAGAAAATCGTCCTGGCTATGCTGGTATTGCTATTTCAGATCCAAGCCACCTTTCTTGTGTGAGTAATGACTTTGGTTATGACTTCGTGTTTTCACGTTATGTAGAAGCGGTTGGTCGAAAAGGTGACGTACTGTTTGGTCTGTCGACATCAGGTAACTCAGGTAACATCCTGAAAGCGATTGAAGCAGCACAAGCGAAAGGCATGAAGACGATTGCGCTAACAGGCAAAGATGGCGGCAAAATGGCAGGCCTTGCAGATATTGAAATTCGCGTGCCACACTTTGGTTATGCAGACCGCATTCAGGAAATTCATATTAAGATTATTCATATCATCATTCAGTTGATCGAAAAAGAGATGGAATAATCGTTTTACGGCCACCGTTTCGAGCTGTGTTGTTAGGGAGTTTTTTAAACCATGTGTGAATTGCTCGGTATGAGCGCCAATGTTCCAACAGATATTTGTTTCAGTTTTACTGGGCTCATGCAGCGTGGAGGTCGAACCGGCCCACACCGTGACGGATGGGGGATCACCTTCTACGAAGGGAAGGGCTTTCGAACTTTCAAAGATCCCAAGCCAAGTTGTGAGTCTAAAATAGCAGAGTTGGTACAAAATTATCCCATCAAAAGTCGTGCGGTCGTTAGTCATATCCGACAGGCAAATCGTGGTGGTGTTAATTTAGAAAATACTCATCCCTTTACACGTGAGCTGTGGGGTAGGTATTGGACGTTTGCGCATAACGGTCAGCTCTCTGGCTATCAAGACTTGCATACAGGTCGACATCGACCTGTCGGTGAAACAGATAGTGAACTGGCATTTTGCTGGTTATTGAAGCAAATGGAAGATCGATATCCTGAGCCACCAAAGGATATGGAGTCGGTATTCTTATATGTTGCTAAATGTTGTGATGAGCTAAGAGAGAAGGGTGTATTTAACATGCTTCTGAGTGATGGTGAGTATGTAATGACGTATTGCACCAATCATTTGTATTGGATCACAAGACGCGCACCGTTTGGAAAAGCTGCTTTGCTTGATGAAGATGTGGAAATTAACTTCCAAGAAGAAACCACGCCACATGACATCGTTTCTGTGATCGCAACTCAACCTTTGACGGGCAACGAAGCTTGGCAGCGTATGAAACCTGGCGAATACGGCTTGTTTCACCTAGGTGAACTAGTCAAAAATAATGCCTCTGAACTGGTAAATGTGCCGTTTGCGGCGGCTAAGCCGGGCAATCAAGCGCCAACCGAACCGTTAGAGTGATGGTCTCTTACTCTGAATATAAAAATAAAGCTCGCTTAATCGCGAGCTTTATTTTTATGCGTTTTAAACCGAGGGCGGATACGGATGAGCATTCTTACTTTCTAGAGTGCTGGTAGTAGAGTCCTAGTCTCGCTAAGGCTTGCTGTAAAGACGTAACTGATAGAAATTTCTCATAAAACATCTCGTCAGTCTGAACGGTGAAGAACGAACCAGATTCAGAATCTACTTTCCGAGTGTTATGTTACTCAAGTGGTTATGGGATTTTTTAGAATGTTGGGTTTTAGGTTTCTAGTCTCACCATGGTTTTCTTGAATCAAGTTGATAAGTATTAAAACAACCAAGAGCAGCCCTCAGGCTGCTCTTTTGTGCTTGGAGTTTATTATTCAGGGCTACTCATCTGAGGCGTACCCATGTACGCCAAGCTCTGCGCCATCTAAATAGGCTTTACCATCCTTCATGATCAACCGCTCGTCTACCAGCCACTTAGCCACCATAGGGTAGATTCGGTGCTCCTGCGCCTGAACACGTGCCGCAAGTACACTAGCATCATCGTCTTCGAACACAGGAACTTTTGCTTGCAGTATGACAGGGCCACCATCAAGCTCTTCCGTTACAAAGTGCACACTCGTACCATGTTCTTTATCGCCAGCATCAATTGCTCTCTGGTGTGTGTGTAGCCCAGGATATTTTGGTAGAAGAGAAGGGTGGATATTGATCATCTTACCCATGTAATGAGAAACAAATGCGCTGCTCAGAATGCGCATGTAACCAGCAAGAATAATCACGTCTGGTTGGTATTCATCTATTTGACTCATTAGCTCTGCATCAAAGCTTTCACGCGAGCTGAATGCTTTAGGGTCGACAAAGTGACCGTCCACATCAAACTTTTTTGCACGTTCTAAACCAAAAGCATCTGCTTTGTTAGAGAACACGGCTGCCACTCGTGCGTTTGGCATGCTGTCTTCGCAAGCTTCCAAGATAGCTTGCAGGTTACTTCCGTTACCCGAGATGAGGACCACAATGTTTTTTAGGGTATGGTTTTTCATGATGTCGAGAGCGCCTTGGTATTGTAGGTTGGAGTTATGTAGCTTCTAAACTACCTACTAATAGAATGGTTTTTAGTGTTCTAGATAGCAAAATGAGGACCTAGTCATCTAGTGTCCTCATTCTTCTTATCTTTTGAGCTCGATTTGCAAATTATTGGATTTCAACTTGCTCTTCGTTCGCGTCTGCTTGTGCGATTTGACCAATCACCCACGCGTTTTCGCCTTCTTCTTTAAGAAGAGCAACTGCTGCATCTGCCTGGTCTTTCGGTAGTGCGACGATTAGACCTACACCACAGTTGAATGTGCGGTACATTTCGTGTGTGTCGACGTTGCCTTTCTCTTGTAGCCACTTGAAGATAACTGGCCATTCCCAACTGTTACCATCGATAACTGCTTTCGTGCCTTCAGGCAGTACGCGTGGGATGTTTTCCCAGAAACCACCACCAGTGATATGAGAAATCGCATGGATGTCGTGTTTCTCAATCATCTTAAGTGCTGACTTGATGTAAATTTTTGTTGGTTCTAGTAGGTGCTCACCAATAGTGCGGCCTGCTAGCTCTTCGCTCTTATCTGCACCAGATACTTCTAGGATCTTACGGATAAGGGAGTAACCGTTTGAGTGTGGGCCGCTTGAGCCAACAGCGATAAGTGCATCACCAGCAGCGACTTTCGTGCCGTCAATCACGTCTTCTTTTTCTACTACGCCAACACAGAAACCAGCTACGTCGTAGTCTTCGCCTTCATACATGCCCGGCATCTCCGCAGTTTCGCCACCAATTAGGGCACAACCTGCTTGAACACACCCTTCTGCGATACCTGAAACAACATCCGCTGCGGTATCAACGTCTAGTTTGCCTGTTGCGTAGTAATCTAGGAAAAACAGTGGCTCTGCCCCTTGCACGATAAGATCATTTACACACATTGCCACTAGGTCGATGCCAATCGTGTCGTGCTTGTTCATATCCAGTGCTAGGCGAAGTTTTGTGCCAACGCCATCAGTACCAGAAACCAGTACAGGTTGTTTGTATTTAGTTGGCAATTCGCATAGCGCGCCAAAACCACCGATACCACCCATAACTTCAGGGCGACGAGTACGTTTTACCGCACCCTTAATACGATCCACAAGCGCGTTGCCTGCATCAATATCTACACCAGCGTCTTTATAGCTAAGAGAAGAGTTGTTACCACTCACAGGGAAGTCCTCGGTATTAAGTTGGATATGAAAACGGCGCTATTCTAACAGTGCTTAAACATAGATGGCAAACGTTTGCGTCTGTTTTTTTCTTTAGTGATTTATCCTGATATCCCTGTGAAAATCATGTATAATCTGAAGGTTTGTTTAAATATTGCCAACTATAGCCGGAGATGGACATGAAAGTTGTTGAAGTAAAGCACCCTCTAGTAAAACATAAAATTGGTCTAATGAGAGAAGGTGACATCAGCACAAAACGTTTTCGTGAGTTAGCGACTGAGGTCGGTAGCCTACTTACTTACGAAGCAACGTCAGACTTTGAAACAGAAAAAGTGACCATTGATGGTTGGAACGGTCCGGTAGAAGTAGACCAGATTAAAGGTAAAAAAGTAACCGTAGTGCCAATCCTACGTGCAGGTCTAGGCATGATGGATGGAGTTCTTGAGCACATGCCAAGCGCACGTATCAGTGTTGTGGGTATTTACCGTGATGAAGAAACGCTTGAGCCAGTTCCTTACTTCAACAAGCTTGCTTCAAACATCGAGGAGCGTATTGCGCTTGTTGTTGACCCAATGCTTGCAACAGGTGGTTCTATGATTGCTACTATCGATCTCCTAAAAGAGAAAGGTTGTAACCAAATCAAAGTGCTGGTACTTGTTGCTGCACCAGAAGGTATTGAAGCGCTAGAAAAAGCACACCCAGATGTTGAGCTATACACTGCGGCAATCGATGAGAAGCTTAATGACAAAGGCTACATCGTTCCGGGTCTAGGCGATGCAGGTGATAAGATCTTCGGTACTAAGTAATTCTTTGATGTATTACTATGACTTGACCCGTCCTGATATGGGTTGACACTTTTTAACTAAAACGCTCGATGTACTTCATCGGGCGTTTTGTATTTTAAAG